>DATDGX010000104.1:0-17122 GCA_036521875.1 Binataceae bacterium (SeqCode) | reverse complement strand
TGATAACGTCGGCGCCCCAGTCGCCGAGCACTGCGGTGGTCGAGGGTCCCGCAACCCACATCGCAAGCTCGACGACCTTAACGCCCGCCAGCGGACCTTCCATGAATCGCTTCTCCTATGTCGAGTGGCCGGAATCAGTTTCCGTAGCAGGGTTCAGCGGGGAAATCGACCGCCTCCGTGAAGTTAAGGCGATGGAGCGTCGCGCAATCGAGCGTGTGCGCTCGAGGGTAGTCGACTAATCGTGGGCGAAACCCAAACTGGGTTTCGCGCTTCACGTCTTCATTTACGCTATGAGCCCGGGTGCAGGGGCTGGCCCCTGCCTAGCGCGCGCGATGCGATTGATGGCCGCGGCGCGGCTCGCGTCTGCGAATTCGGTTCACCGTAAGCCGCTGCATCCGGCTCGCTTCCTTGAGCCGCAGCCGGAGCGGCGTCAGCCGCGCCGACGTCGATCCATTCGCGACCAACGCCTTCAGGCGCCAGCGCAGCGACTCGGCATCGATGCCGAGTGCGTCGGACACGTTCTCGAACGAAAGCGGACATGCGACCGCGCCCTTGGCGAAAATCCAGTGCCACGCCTCTGCGAAGGAAGACTTTTTGCGCGCACTCGTGGAGCGGTGGAAATCCTGGACGATGTTAATCGCGTCCGCCAGCACCGCGAGCATCAGGCGCTGCTCGCTGGACAGCGAATGCGGCCCCACCAGTTCAAAGAACTGGCTGCGCAGGATCACATCGGGGAAAGGCCGCTGGTCAGCGACTGGATTGCCGTTTGGAGCCTGGTACATCTTGAGTTCCCCACTTCGGCGAATCCGCCGCTCAAGCCATAAAAGGTTGTCAGTCCCGGGAGGCGGCGCGAGCAGCACTCCTTATGCGTCAACACATCTCGGCTAATCTAGCCAGCGGCTGAGAACTTAATGCGAAGCGGAATTCATTGCAAGCAAAGTCGCTGAAAACTCCGCGCCGTCAGGTCGCCAGGATTGGACTAGATAGAGCACTAAACTGCCATAAGTGCGTCGGAGCAAAAAACGATCGGAGGAAAAACGCGCAACCGCATCGCGAGCAGAGTTCGGCGTGTGTCCGCCGCGGCGCTATCTGTTATATTTATGTTCGACGCCGACGTGCACGCGCGCCGGCGCGAAACTCCAATCATAACCAATTGCAGCCGAGGGCGCGGCGCGTGCGCGCCCGGGAGTAGCACGATGGCGGAATTTTATAGCAAGGAAACCTCGAAGAATCTGCGCAAGCTGCGCCAGCTCACGCCCGACATGTTCAAGGGCTTTCTCGACTTCGACCAGGTCGTGTTCAAGGACGGAGCGATTCCTTCCAAGACCAAGGAGCTGATGGCGATAACCGCGGCGCACGTTACCCAGTGCCCATGGTGTATCGAGGCGCACGTGACCCGCGCGAAAGACAAAGGCTGCACCGACGAGGAAATCGCCGAGGCGGTATGGGTGGCCGCGGCGATGCGCGCGGGCGCGGCGTTCAGCCATGGCGCGATCGCGATGGCGGTAACGGAGGAGCACAAGCACTAGAGCGCCAATGGAGACAGCAATCTCGCATCGCAAGTCGCGTCAAATCGACATCGGCGGAGTCAAGGTCGGCGGCGACGCGCCGGTGGTGGTGCAGTCAATGTGCGCGACGCGCACTATCGACGTCGATCAGACCGTCGCGCAAACCCATCAGCTGGCCCGCGCCGGCGCCGGTATCGTGCGGATCGCGATGGACAACGAAAAAGAAATTCCCGCGATCAAGGAAATCCGCGCGCAGACCAGGGGCATCGTGCTGTCGGTCGATCTGCAGGAGAACTACAAAATCGCCGACCGCGTCGCGCCGCACGTCGACAAAATCCGCTACAACCCCGGCCATCTGCACCATATCGAAAAAAAGAAGACCATCGAGCAGAAGGTGAAGTGGCTGACCGACGTCGCGCGCGACAACAACCTCGCGGTACGAATCGGCGTTAATTGCGGCTCGGTCGCGCCGGCGTTTCTGGACCAATATCCCGGCGACCAGCTCGCCGCGATCGTGGAGTCGGCGGTCTACCACTGCGAGCTGATGGATCGCTTCGGATTCGACCGTTTCGTCGTCTCGCTCAAGGACTCCGACCCGGCCAAGGTGCTCGACGCTAACCGCCGTTTTGCGGCGCGCCGTCCCGACGTGCCGCTCCATCTCGGCGTCACCGAAGCCGGGCTTCCCCCGGATGGAATCATCAAGACCCGTATCGCGTTCGAGAAGCTGCTCGCGCAGGGCGTCGGCGATACCATTCGCGTCTCGCTCACGCTGCCCAACGAAAACAAGCACGAGGAAGTCGTGGTCGGCCATCAGATCATCGACGACGTGGCGCACGGACGCTTCATCTCGGTGCCCGATTTCGGCGCCGGTCTCAACATCATCTCGTGCCCGTCGTGCTCGCGCGTGGAGAACGAAAAGTTCGTCGAGCTTACGCAGCAGGTGAAGGAGCTGACCAACTATGCCGCGAAGTACAAGATTACCATCGCGGTGATGGGATGCCGGGTGAACGGCCCGGGCGAGACCGACGACGCCGATCTCGGACTCTGGTGCGGGCCAACAACGGTCAATCTCAAGAAGAAGGCTCACAAGCTCGGCAACTTCAAGTACGACGACGTGCTTGGCCGTCTCAAGGCCGAGCTCGATCGCCTGATCGCCGAGCGTTCAGCAGCAAGCAATTAGCGCGACTGGGTCTGTCTCTTAGTTGGGCCCGAAACGAAGTGCCGGCCGCCGCCTCTATGAGGCGGCGGCCGGCGTTCATTTGAGCAGCTCAGCTATGACCAAAGCGCGGAGCGCTTTTCGTATTCAGACCGGAGCGCCGCTCGTATCAGGCCCCGCGAACACGCGCGCCGCTTAATGGTGCTCCTTATTGTTTTGTTCGTACACATGAGTATTCGTGTACGTATGTTGCTGAATCTCACGCCCGTGAGGATCGACGATTACCCGGTTATGTTCCACTACTGGAGCGGGTGCTACTGCGGCGGTTCGCCACTCCGGATGGGCGGCGTACCAATCGGGATGGCTGTTGAACCACTCGGGATGATTCGAATGCACCCAGTTGGGATTGTGCCGATACCACCAGTTTGAATCGCGCCACTGATGACTGCTGTCATAAGCGCCCATCGCCCGAGCCTGATTGTGGATACCGGGATGATCATGGAGGAACAGCGCGAGGTTGGGATGCTTGGCGAGGTAAGCCGGGTCGCTCATCAGGCTTGGGTTCGCCTGAAGCTTCGGATGATTCGCGAGATAGCGCTGGAATTCAGCTTCCGATTGTATGGTTTGCGCGCTCGCGAGAACCGGCGCGGCCATTACCGCGCATAACATTGCGACAAGAACTAGAATCGGCCGAAACTTCATACTGTGATCTCCTGGTTAGCGATATGCGCCCTGACTAGCCGCACCGTTTATCCGTTTAGTGATGGTCGTGATCGTGATCGTGTTCGTGCTCGTACACCTCGGCATCCCAGTGCGGATGATGCGCTCTGACCCACTTGTCGTTATGGCTTACCCACCATCCACGATCGTGCCAATGATGATGTTCATCATAGTCACCGACTACCACCGGAGCAGGTACTAGCGCGTAGGGATGCCACTCGGGATGGTAGCCCCACCATTCGGGGTGATTCTCATGCACCCAACGAGGATCGTGACCATACCACCAGTTCGCGTCGCGCCACTGATGGCCGGTGTCATAAGCGCCCATCGCCCGCGCCTGATTGTGGATACCGGGATGATCGTGAAGGAACAGCGCGAGATTCGGGTGATGGGCGAGATAGGCCGGGTCGCTCATCAGGCTTGGGTTCGCCTGGAGCTGCGGATGATTCGCGAGATAGCGTTGGAATTCGGCTTCCGAGTGTATCGTCTGTGCGCTCGCGAGTGCCGGCGCGGCGGCCACCGCGCATAACATCGCGAGAACAACTAAAATAGGTCGAACCTTCATACTCCTGACCTCCTGGTTAGCGGGAACCAAGTCAGCAACCCCACCACCTATACGTTACAACCACCCAGTCACGTTTCAAAGTAGTTTTGTTCGAGGGTCCGCTTGACTGATTTCACGCGGCAATGCGCCTCCGCCACGATAATCTTAATTTTCGTTTATCCGCGATTAGACACTTCTGCGCGAAAATTAGACCGGGCGATAGACCGAAAGACCGGCTAATCTGATCTCGCCGCGGATCCTCGACCGCGGCCTTACCCTCTCGCTGACGTCATTTGGCCGCGGGCGCGTGCGCAGGCTCGCGCGCCAACGCCGGCATGATCTCGCGCGCAAAGCGCCCCAACGCTTCGCGCGAGCCGCCGCAATTCAGGATCACGTACTCGACGCCGACCCGGCGGAGCGCTTCGAGCTTGTCGGCGATCTCATCCGCGGTGCCGATGAGCGTGTGGGCGCGCGATGCCTCCGAATGCGCATACGCCAGGATGTGCGAGCCGCCTGCGCGGTCCGGCCAGCGCGAGACCGACAGGATGCGCTGGTGACCCTGGTCGTTGCGCTCATGCGCCGCCTGCTTCTCGGCTTCATTGCGCGCCACGTACAGGTCGCGCGCGACGCAAACCCGTGCCGCATCGAAGACGCGCCCGTGCGCCTCCACCGCGGCTCGATACCACGCCAGGCGCTCGCCGATGACTTCGATCGAGGCGAACTGGTCGAGCATCAGATTGAAGTCGCGCGCCGCCACCTTGCGGATCGACGATGCGCTGCCGGCCGCCATCCAGATCGGCGGATGCGGCCGTTGCCGGGTCGGAGGCTCGACCACGATGTCGTCGAATTGCCAATAGCGCCCGCGGTGCGAGAAGCGCTGTGCGGACGTCCACGCCCGCAGAATCACCTCGAGGGCTTCTTCGAAGCGCGCATCGGCCTCTTCGAGCGGAACCGCAAAGCCCTTGAACTCGCTGTACCGATATCCCTTGCCGACTCCGAAATCGAGCCGGCCGCCGGACATGAGATCGAGCGTCGCGGCCTGTTCGGCGAGGATCACCGGATTGTGCCACGGCAGCACCATCACGGCGGTGCCGAGGCGGAGCGTGCGGGTGCGCGCCGCGAGCCAGGTGAGCAAGGTCAGCGGGGCCGATACCTGATGCCAGCCGCTGAAGTGGTGCTCGACGAGAAACGTGCTGTGATACCCCAACGCCTCGGCCTCGACGTTGAAGTCGATGAAATCATGGAAGCCCTGCCCCATGACCGCGCCGGCACGCTGGCTACCGGCTTGGGCGTCGCCAAAAATTCCGAACCGCATCGCCTTCTCGCTCACCGGGAAACCTTGGCGCCAGCGTAGCGTCTAAACGACCCTGCGAGGAAGCCGTGCGACCAGGCGCGCAGCATGCGATTCGAGCGTGCTTAGCTCATGCCGGTGCTCTAAGCCGGATTTCGTGGTTTAGCCATATTAATGGCGGATTCGCGAAGTCAAGCAGAAAACACATCGCCAGGTAAAAAAGCGCGCGCCAAAGATTCATGATGAGGACAAGGAGCACCGCGATAGCGACTGCGTACACCCACCAATCGCCCGGCCATGGGTCGGCTAGCCCACAAGCAAAAAGCTCGTGATCCACACGAACGATCGAGCGAGCCGCGACCGCCGCGCGGTCGCACGCGCGTAGTCGTGAAATTGGGGGTTTGTTCGGTTCGGGGAAATCTCTGAAGCCGACCGCCAGGAAGAGTCAAGACCCAGGAGATCAGATCATCGCTCGACCGGAAGTTGCGCGTCCTTCCATTCGATCATGCCGCCCTTCAGATTCCGCACCTGCTCGAAGCCCAAACCGGTGAGGATCGCGGCTGCGGTAGCGCTGCGCACCCCGACTCGGCATATCGCGACGATGTCGCCGCCCTTCGCATTCGCAAGCTCATCGGTCCGCGCGGGCAGTTCCTTCAGCGGGATCAAGCGCGCGCCCGCAATATGACCCAGCTCTCCGCGATACTCATCTTCCTCGCGAACGTCGATCAGCATCGGTGGATTGGAACTCGCGATCCGATCGCGCAACTGCGCAGCGCTCAACTGACGCACCTGATTGAGTTGCGCGAGCGTCGGGAACTTGAGCGCGCCCGCATCGAGGTCGGATTGGTTCGGTTGCAGCGCCTCCTGGATGCCCTCGGGCAGCGGCAGGCCGAGGTTGTTCATCAAGTTGATGTAGTCGTCGCGGGTCTTGCCGGCCAGCCGTGGATTCGAACGCTTCTCCTCCCCGATGGATGATTGCGTATGTCCTCGATAATCGTGCGCGGGGAAAACCAGGATCTCATCGGGCAGCGTGAACAGCTTGCGCATTATCGAATCGTATTGAACGCCCGCATCGCCGCCCGCGAAATCGCAGCGTCCGGTGCCGTGGATGAACAAAACATCGCCGGTGAAAACGCGATCCTTCGCGAGCAGGCTTATCGAATCCGGGGTATGGCCCGGGGTGTGGAGGACGCGGAGTTCCTCGTCGCCTACTTTCAGCGCCTGACCGTCTTCGACGTGGATACTGACGTGCGGAGCCGGCGCCAGGCGATGCATTACGACCGGCGCGCCGGCCAGCTCGCCCAACTCCATCGCGCCGCTGCGATGGTCGGCGTGAGTGTGCGTGTCGATGATCGAATCCAGACGCCATCCATGATACGCGAGGACCGCGAGGTAGCGCTCGACCTTGTCATGCAAAGGATCGATGACGGCGGCTTTGCGGGTGGCTTCCGCGATCGCAAGGTAGGTTTTGCACTTGCCACGATTGAGTTCGCGAAAGATCATTTAACGCTCCACGCACCGCAACAGGAGCGTGGCCTCCACCAAATTGATTGGACAGAAATAGTTAACGTTACACAGTCCGTTCAACCCTTCATCGGATCAGCAGGGTAGAAAAGGGCAATCGACACACGGCTCCGGAAAGTTTTCCTCTTCGTTTCCTGCCACGGCTTCGAGGTAGGATCGCTCCTACGGCGCAGCCACTACGGGTTCGAGTCGGATGGGGACCGTTTTGCACCTTTCGCCCCACGTGAGAAGACCGCTCCGAGTGTCGGTGCCTGCGAGGAAACGTACCCACCTGTCGGCCACGCCGTATTTCTCCCGCAGCAGCTGATGGACCCTCGCGTGCGCCTCGGGATCAGGTCGCGCGCGGTACCGCCGTATTTCGCCGCCTCGATCGATTTCGACAATCGGGTTCGCGTCCATGTGCCGGATCCACCACTCGGCGTTGGCGCCGCCGGGGTGAATCCACGAGTACCGTCCGTCGTCGACGATCCAGAGCCGCGCCTTGTGCACCACTCCTGTTGGAGTCGGCTCGTGGACGACAACGACCTCTCGGCCAACTTCGATTAGGGCCAGGTGTGCGAGTGCGTAAATCACGCAGACGCCGGCCACGATCGCCGCGACGATGATCACTTGTCTCATCTCGCGCGCCTCCAGATGCAGCCAGCCGCCACGAAGCTAGTAGTCATGTCCGCTCTAACTCTGCAAGACTCTTTGTTGAACGTTTCTACAATTCAACTTAGACCGGGAGACCGGCTAACCTGATCTCGCCGCGCGCGATGCGCGCGAGCGTGTCAACGTAGAGCGCGTGCTCGGCTTCGAGTACGCGCGCCGCCAGCGAATCCACCGTGTCGCCGCGCATCACCGGCACCTCGCGCTGCGCCAGGATCGGACCGCGATCGTACTCCTCGTCGGCCAGATGCACGGTCACTCCGGTCACCCGATCGCCGGCGGCGAGCACCTCCTCGTGCACGCGGCGCCCGTACATCCCCTGTCCGCCGAATTTCGGCAGCAACGCCGGATGTATGTTCAGCACCAGTCCGCGGTAACGCGCCAGCGTGCGCGGGCCAATCTTCTTCATGTAGCCCGCGAGCACGATCAGTGCTGCGCCGTGACGCGTGAGCGCGTCTAGAATCGCATCGTCCAGCCGCGCGGCCTCAGGATGCGTGTGCGAGCTCAGGTGATAAGTGGCAATGCCGGCGGCGCGCGCGCGCGCCATTACTGGCGCGTCGGAGTTGTTGCTCACCAGCACGCACGGCTCGGCGTCGAGCGTGCCGGAGCGGCACGCGTCGATGATCGCCTGGACGTTGCTCCCCCCGTGCGAGGCGAGAAATCCGAGCCGGAGCGTCACGACCCCATGTTAAATTTTCTGGTTGGTCTTGCGCCAGTCGGCGAGAAAGCGCTCCAGCCCCAGGTCGGTCAGCGGATGATGCAGCATCTGCTTGAGCACGCTGAACGGCACCGTAGCTACCTGCGCGCCGCTCTCCGCCGCGCGCAGCAGATGCGTCGTGCTCCGCACCGAAGCGACCAGCACCTGGGCGGGATAATCGTAGTTGCGCAGTATTCTGACCAACTGCGCGACGATCTCGAATCCGTCCTGGCCGATGTCGTCGAGCCGCCCGATGAACGGCGAGAGATAAGTCGCGCCGCATTTCGCCGCGGCCAGCGCCTGCAACGGGGTGAAGATGAGCGTGACGTTGACCTTGATGCCGCGCTTGGAAAGCGCGCGCGTCGCCTTCAGCCCTTCCAGGATCATCGGGCACTTGACCACGATGTTCGGATGGATGCGCGCGAGCTTCTCGCCCTCCTCGAGCATCGTATTGGCCTCGGTCGCGACAACCTCTGCGCTGATCGGCCCGTCGACGATCTCGCAAATCTCGCGCAGCACGTCGTGATAAGGGCGGCCGGTTTTGGCGATCAGGCTTGGATTGGTGGTGATGCCATCGACCAGACCCCAGCTCGCTGCCTCGCGGATTTCACCGACGTCCGCCGTATCCAGAAAGAATTTCATCGCGATGCAACCTCCCGCCTCGCCGCCTGCGGCGGGCGCAGGAGATCCGCGCGCGCCAGCGTGACCCTGAACGGCGACTTCAACCCCGCGAGCATCTCGGAAATCGAAACGTTGAGCTTGGGATGGATCAGCGCGGGCGCCAGTTCCGCCATCGGCGCGAGCACAAAGCGGCGTTCGTGCAAGCGCGGATGCGGCACCTTGAGCACGCGCGTGTCGATGGTTTCCTTGTCGAAGAAGAGCAGGTCGAGATCGATGATGCGCGGATGATACTTGGCGCGCGAGGGCTTGCGTCCCTTCACCCGCTTGCGCCCCATCACGCGCTCGATGGTGAGCAGGCGGCGCATCATCGCGTCGGCGGTGAGCTCGGTCTCGACCTCGATGACGCCGTTCAGGAACGCGCCCTTGAGTTCGCCAATCGGTTCGGTCTCGTAAATGGAGGACTGGCGGACGACCCGCGAATCAGGGATCTCCGCGATGCGCTGAATCGCCTCGCGGTAATTGGCGGCTCGATCGCCGAGGTTAGTACCTAATCCGATGAAAGCCCGATGGGGCATCCTCGCCGTTAAAACCGCAGCGCCTTTATTCGATCGACCGCCTCACCCAACCGCTCGCTTCCCACCGTCAACGAGAAACGAACGAACCCCTCACCACCCTTGCCGAATCCGGAGCCCGGAGTGATCACCACGCCGGCCTCTTTGAGCACCCGTTCGGTGAACGACACCGAGGTATATCCCCTGGGTACTTGCGCCCAGACGTAGAAAGTCGCGCGCGGGAGCTGGCACTCGAGACCCATCGCGCGCAACGCCGAGACCAGCAGGTCGCGCCGCTCCTTGTAGATAGCGCAATACTCCGTGAGCCGATCGCCGTCGCCCCCTTCGAGCGCCGTGATCGAGGCTTCCTGCACCGCCTGGAAAACCCCCGAGTCGACGTTGGTCTTGACCTTGCCGAGCGCGGCGACCAGGTCCGCGTTGCCGACCACGAATCCGCATCGCCATCCGGTCATCGAGAACGTCTTCGACAGCGAATGGAACTCGACCGCGCATTCGCGGGCCCCCTCGACCTCGAACACGCTGGGCGAGCGGTATCCATCAAACGCGATCTCGGAGTAGGCGGTGTCGTGCGCGAGGATGATGTCGTTCTTGAGGCAGAAGCGCACCGCGTCGGCGAAGAACGATTTATCGACCGTCGCGCCGGTGGGATTGTTGGGATAATTGAGCCACAGCAGTTTCGCGCGGCGCGCCACCTCGGCGGGAATCGCGGCGAGCTCCGGCACGAAGCCGTTTTCCTTGCGCAGAGTCAGAAAATACGGCTGGCCGCCATTGAACACGCATCCCGAGTAATAGACCGGGTAGCCGGGGTCGGGAATCAAAACGATATCGCCCGGGTCGACCACCGCGGTCGAGAAATTCGCGATCCCTTCCTTCGATCCGATGAGCGCGCAGACTTCGCGCCGCGCGTCGAACTTCACGCCGAAGCGGCGCTCCACCCAGTCGGCCGCGGCTTGGCGAAAGACTTCGAGGCCCTCGTAATCCGGATAGCGATGGTTCTTGGGGTCGGTCGCGGCGCGCTTGAGGCTCTCGACGATATGCGCCGGGGTGGGCAGGTCAGGGTCGCCAATTCCGAGACT
Source organism: Binataceae bacterium (SeqCode) (assembly GCA_036521875.1). GTDB lineage: Bacteria > Desulfobacterota > Binatia > Binatales > Binataceae > DATDGX01. The sequence goes on along the minus strand of DATDGX010000104.1, from coordinate 6,765 downwards.
GATAACGTCGACGCCCTTTTGCTGGACTTCCTTCTTCAGGCGATCCAGTTCGGCGAATAGATAGGGAGGAAGAAGACCTAGTCGAGTGGCTATTTTAATTTGCACCGAACGAGGAGCCTGAGTTAGTAGACTGCAGAATAAGTATCATAAGTTTTCACCTGCCGAAACTAGCCTCCACGCCAATTGTGGATACTCCGCGCGTGAAGGCGGCAATTGTTGATAAGTGGCGCGCGGCGGCGCATCCGGCATCCTGGCGTTCTGAACGTTCGTTCAAAAAATGCGCGATGGTGGCGGAGTGTCGGGCGCTTGCGATCTATTAAATTTGCTTGATTAGCGAGCATCGTATTGTTAGAAGAACTAACATAATTGCGAGCGGCGGCGATGCTCAGTCAGAGAAACCTTGAGCCATCCTTTTGCAAAACCAACCCGATCTGCGACAGTCTCGTCCGGGCCATCACGACCAGGCGATTGTGATTTGATTTGGTTTGATTGACGCGACCGGGAGTGCTCGGCGTCCTCGCGCCGACCCTCTCGCCAGTTCACGGATGCGGTGCGACACGCGTCGAGACGGGACGCGCGCTGAGACGTCAGCCGGTTTGACCTGACCATGAACCGAATCGTGCTCCCGCTCGCCCTTCTCCTGTTCGTAGGCGGTGTCGCAACGATCGCGCTATCGCAGCGCCCGTGGCTGCCGCGCGCCGACGTCGTGCAGCCGATTCCGTTCAGCCATCGCGTCCACGCCGGCGTCAACCAGATACCTTGCCAGTTCTGCCACGAGTACGCGCGCCGCTCGCAGACCTCCGGCGTGCCGCCGGTCCAGCGATGCGTGGGTTGCCACGGCAGCAGCATCGTCGGCGGAATCCAGCCGGTAACGCGGCCGTGGACCGATCACACGCAGCCGCCGTTCGAGATCCGATGGAACCGGGTCTACACGCTGCCCGACTTCGTCCGCTTCACACATGAACCGCATATCCATGAGGGGATCGCGTGCCAGACTTGCCACGGCCCGGTCGAGACGATGGATCGCGTGGTGCCGGTCAAGGAAATCAACATGGGCTTCTGCATCGAGTGTCACACGCAGCGCCACGCGACGCTCGACTGCGTGGGGTGCCACCATTGAGTGGGGTGCCACCGTTTGAGCGCGGGAAATTAATGACCGCGGACTTTCGACGACCCGAGGTTGCGCGCTAGACACGGAGCGGAGAATCGGATGGCGGACGGGATTTCGAGACGATCGTTCATCAAGCTCGCGGCGACGGCCGGCGTCGCGGCTGCGCTTCCCGGATGCGAGCCGGCGGCGCGCAAGCTGATTCCCTACGTGGTGCCCGACGAGAACGTGATTCCCGGCGTGCCGACGTTCTACGCGACCACCTGCAACGAATGCCCGGCCGGATGCGGCGTCGTCGCGCGCGTGCGCGAAGGGCGGGTGATCAAGCTCGAAGGCAATCCCGCCGACCCGATAAGCGAGGGCGCGATTTGCGCGCGCGGCCAGGCCGCACTGCAGGGACTGTACAATCCCGACCGGTTGACAAATCCGTACCGGCGCGCCGACGGCGGCGCACTGGTTCGGCTCTCGTGGGACGCGGCGCAGAGGACCCTCGACGATCACATCGCGGCCGCTTCCAGAGCGGGCGGGGACCGCGTGGCGTACCTTGGCTCGCCGGCCGGGCCGACGCTCCGAAACATCGTTCTGAAGTGGCTCGCAGCCGCGGGTTGTCAACCTGGTCGCGCTTCGTTCTACGAACCCCTCACCGATCACCCCGCCCGCGCCGCCGCGCAAAAACTGTTCAAGCGTCGCGACCTGCCGACGTATCGTATCGACCAGGCCGAAGTTTTGATTTCGTTGGGCGCCGATTTTATCGAGACCTGGCGCTCTCCGGTCGAGCTCGCGCGGCAGTACGCGCAGTTCCGCGCGCCACGCGAACGTCGCGGCGCGCTCACGATCGGCCGCGCGTTCTACGTCGGCCCGCGCATGAGTCTCACCGCGTCGAAGTGCGACGACTGGGTCGCGGTCGCGCCCGGCGCGGAGGCGGACGTCGCGTGGAGCGTGCTTCACGTGATGGTCGGTCAGCGCTGGGTGTCGCAAAACTCGGGCGTCGATCTCGCGGCGATTTCCGCGTTGGTCGCGAACTACGATCCCGCCGCGGTGAGCGCGCGCACCGGCGTCAGCGTCGACGCGATCACGAAAATGGGCGAGGCGTTCGGCAAAGCCGAGGGCGCACTCGCGCTCGCAGGCACTGGCGACGAGTCCGCGCATCTGGCCGCATACATCCTCAACGCCGTCACCGGTAATCTCGGCCGCACGATGATGTTTCTCGACGGCGCGCCGCCTGAGGAGAGCAGCACGCCCGACGAAGTCGCCGCCGCTGTGCGCGACATGCGCGACGGCAAGATCGACGTGCTGGTGATCGCGGGCGGAAATCCGATCTTCACGATGCCTGCGGAGTACCGCGCTGCCGAGGCGATGCAGCGCGTGCCGCATGTCGTATGGTGCGGCGGCGTTCCCGATGAGAGCGCTGCGATGGCCAACCTGCTGCTGCCCACGCATCATCCGCTCGAGTCCTGGCGCGACACTGCGCCGCGCGCGGGAGTGAACGGACTCGGGCAGCCGGTGATGCAGCCGGTGTTCGAGAGCCGCGCCCTCGGCGACATCTTGATCGCGTCGGCCAGAGCGTCGGGGCAGAACGTTCCGTGGAACGACACTGCCGCCGCAATTAAAGCTGCGTGGTTCGATCTGAATCCCAAATCAGGCGGGCTGAGCGCCGAAGATTTCTGGACCAAGGCGCGTCGCGAGGGCGGGCTGTTTGAGGCGGCGAGCGATCTGCGCGCCGTGATGCTGAAGCCCGATCTCGCCGCGCTCGCATCGCTGCCGAGTCCCGCCGCGCCCGCGCGCGCAGCCGTCAAACTCACGATGGTCGCGTATCCGCACATCTTCCTCTACGACGGTCGCGGCGCGGACAAGCCATGGCTCCAGGAGACTCCCGAACCGGTCTCGCAGATCGTGTGGGACTCGTGGGCGGAGATTAATCCCGAGACCGCGCGCGCGCTCGGTATCGCGAGCGACGAGCTGGTCGAGGTGCGCACCGATCACGGGGTGATCGAGGCGCCGGCGCTCATCACCGATCGCGTCCATCCCGGCGTGATCGCGATGCCGCTCGGGCAGGGACATCGCGCGTACGGCCGCTATGCGAAAGATCGCGGCGCGAATCCGTGGGCTCTTGTGTTGGCCGCATCGCTCAGCGCCACCGCTGCCGTGCGTGCGACCGGAAACTATCGCAAGCTCGTTTCGCCGCTTGGCAAGGGCGAGCTGATGGGCCGCTCGATGGTCGAGGCGATGAGTATCGAGCAGCTCGCGCGCGGCGACGAGCCCGCCGAAGCGCCGCTCGCGCCCGAGCCGTACGAAATGTACGCGCCCTGGAAGTATCCGAAGCACATGTGGGGCATGACCATCGACACCAACTCGTGCACTGGATGCAGCGCGTGCGTCGCGGCCTGTTATGCGGAGAACAACGTGCCGGTGGTTGGCAAGGACGAAGTCGATCGCGGGCGAATCATGTCGTGGATCCGCATCGAGCGTTACTTTCCCGCCGCCGACGCGGCGGGCCGCGCGCCGCTGCTCTATCTGACTCCGATGCTCTGCCAGCAGTGCGACCACGCGCCGTGCGAGCCGGTCTGTCCCGTCTTCGCTTCCTATCACACCGAGGAGGGGCTCAACGGGCAGGTTTACAATCGATGCGTCGGGACTCGCTATTGCGAGAACAACTGCCCGTACAAAGTTCGCCGCTTCAACTGGTTCGTTCCCGAGTGGCCCGAGCCGCTCAATCTGCAACTCAACCCCGACGTCACCGTGCGTGGCGCGGGTGTGATGGAGAAGTGCACGTTTTGCATCCAGCGAATTCAATACGCCGAGATAAATGCGCGAGTCGAGGAACGCGCCGTGCGCGATGGCGAAATCGTCCCCGCCTGCGCGCAGGCTTGCCCGACGCGCGCGATTACGTTTGGCGACATGAACGACCCGTCGAGTGCGATGATGCGGCGGCGCGCCAGCAACCGGCCGCGCAATTACCGCGCGCTCGAAGAGCTCAATACGCGTCCCGCGATCGCTTATCTTCGCGAGCTGTACCGCGAGAAGGGGAAAGTCTGAGTGGCAGCCGCACTCGAAATACCCGTTGACCCCGGTTATCGCGACGTCGATCGAGTCGTGCTCCGCGCGATGGAGCCGCCCGGGCTCGCGTACTGGATATGGATCGCGTTCTGCTTCTCGCTGGTCGGAATCGCGGCGATCTCCTGGGCGCACCAGATCTACACCGGATTGGGCGTGACCGGACTTCGCCAGCCGGTGATGTGGGCGGTGTATATCACGAACTTCGTTTTCTGGGTCGGAATCGCGCACTCGGGCACGCTCATCTCGGCGATCCTGTACCTGTTCCGCACCCGCTGGCGCACGGCGGTTTATCGCGCGGCGGAGACGATGACTCTGTTCGCGGTCACAACCGCAGGACTGTTCCCGCTGATCCATCTCGGGCGCGTGTGGTTTTTCTACTGGCTATTGCCGTATCCGAACGAGCGCTACCTGCAGCCCAACTTCCGCTCGCCGCTGGTATGGGACGCGTTCGCGGTGTCGACCTATCTCACCATCAGCGCGCTGTTCCTGTTCATGGGTCTGATTCCCGACGTGGCCAACGTGCGTGAGCGATCCGCGGGATGGCGGCGCACGCTCTACACCGTGCTGTCATTCGGATGGCAGGGCACCGACGAGCAGTGGCGGCATTTCGCGATGGCGTATCTGCTGATGGCGGGGCTGGCGACGCCGCTGGTGATTTCGGTGCACAGCGTGGTGTCGTGGGACTTCGCGATGGCGCAGTTGCCGGGCTGGCACAGCACTATCTTTGCGCCGTACTTCGTCGCGGGCGCGATTTTCTCCGGCGTCGCGATGGTCATCACGCTGCTGGTCCCGATGCGCAGGCTGCTCGGCATCGAGGAGCTGCTGACTCCGTGGCATTTCGACAATCTCGCCAAAGTCGTCCTGCTGACTTCGCTGGTGGTCACTTATTCCTACATCACCGAAACGTTCATGACCTGGTACAGCGGCGATCCGATCGAACAGATGACCTTCCACATGCGCTACTTCGGCCCGTGGGGCTGGATGTTCTGGATGATGGTGGTGTGCAACTGCCTGATCCCGCTGCTGCTGTTCTCACCGCGAATTCGCGTCAACCTCCGCGCCCTGTGGATCATCTCGCTGTTCGTAAACGTCGGGATGTGGTCGGAGCGGTTCGTGATTATCGCGGGCTCGCTCGCAACCAACTTCAACCCGTCGCAGTGGGCGTTCTGGCACCCTTCAATAACCGAGATCATGATCACGGTCGGAGGCTTCGCCTGGTTCCTGGGACTGTTCTCGCTGTTCGTGCGCTTCATGCCGATTATCTCGATGACCGAACTCAAGGAAGGAATCGTCTGGCTCAAGCAGGCGCTGCGCAAGGGCTGGTCGACACCATGAATACGAAGTCGAAATGAGTAGCGAAGTCGAAATCGTCGCATCGTTTGCCGATGAGGAGCGCTGCGCTCGCGCGATCGAGGCGCTGCGCGCCGCACGCTTCAGCGCGATTCGATACTTCGCGCCGATCCCGAGCGAGAAGCTCGCGGAAGCGATGCATCGGCCGAAGAGCTGGGTGCGCGCGCTGGTACTCGGCGGCGGAATCACCGGCGTGCTGACCGGCATCGCGATCACGGTCGGCACTTCGCTGGAGTGGAATCTCGACGTAGGCGGCAAGCCGGTAGTGTCGGTGCCACCGTTCATCATCATCTGTTTCGAGCTGATGATCCTGTTCGGCGGAATTTCCGCGGTGCTCGGATTCTTGTTCTTCGCGCGACTGCCCGCGCTCGAAACGGCGCCGCGTTATTCGTCGCGCTTCAGCGAGGATCGCTTCGGGGTCGTCGTCCGATGCGACGATGCGGACGCGGCGCGCGTCGAGGCAATTCTGAATGAAGCCGGAGCGGAAGAGGTTTTGCGTGAGGCCGCGTGAGCTATGAGCACGAGCGCGGAAATCGATTCGCGCAGCGCGCCAAGCGTCGTCGGCTGGCCACTCACGATTGTGATGGCGCTGCTCGTCGTCGCCGGCGTGCTCGCGTTCGCGTTCGCGCTCGGCAGCGGCATTGCGGAGCGCGCATGGCAGGCCTATCTGGTGAACCTGCTCGTATTCATGGGAATCGCGCAGGCTGGTGTGGCGGTGTCGGCGGCATTTTATCTGACCCAGGCGCGCTGGGCCGGGGCTGCGCAATATCGTCTCGCCGAGGCGTTCAGCGCATTTATCGTCGTGGGCTTCGTAATGTTCTGGGGACTCTACTTCGGCCGCGCGCTCATCTTCCCGTGGGTGCTGCATCCGATCGCGCAGAAGGCAGCGTGGCTCAACACCCCGTTCCTGTTCGCGCGCGACGGCGCGGGGCTGGGCCTGATGACGATTCTCAGCTTCGCGTTCGTCCGATTTTCGCGCGGTGCCGACGCGCGCGCGTGGGCGGCCAACCCGGAGAACATCACGATGCCGCCGCCGGCGATTCGCCGTCTCGCGCCGACGCTCGCGATCGCGTACGCGGTCGTCTACACGTTGATAGCCTTCGACCTCGTGATGTCGCTCGCGCCGAGGTGGCATAGCACTCTGTTCGGCTGGTATTTTTTTGCAGGCGCGTTTTGGAGCGCGCTCGTGGCGATGGCGCTTACCGCCGTGCTGGTGCGCCGCCGCCTCGGTCCCGGCAACGTCTTTACCC
>DATDGX010000103.1:0-11988 GCA_036521875.1 Binataceae bacterium (SeqCode) | reverse complement strand
GCGATGACGAAAGGCGCGGAAGGCGGCGAGTCGTCCGCTCCAGATGTCATCGGCGACAATGGAATCCGGGCCTGCTGGCGCTGCCTCGACTTCGGGTCCGCTCAAGGTGGGCGTCTCTCCTCGATCCAAAATCGTAGTGTGCCAGACCCGGATGAAAGAGGTCCAGCCCCAAGCGGAAAAGTTATTCAGGGCGAGGCAAAAAAGAGGACAGGGTATTGAGAGGAGATCGCGTCGAGCGATGTCGACGGGGGCTTAGATGGCGCGGAGTGCGCTGGAAATGTCGCCGCGGGTCGCCAGGGTCGTAGGGACGAACCAACTGGCTGCTCCAATCAGGGCGGCGATCATGAAGCTGTAAGCAATGATTCGTGGCGACAGCGTCAGGGCCATCGCCACCGGGCCGAGCGCTCCGGAAACATGCGGCAACAGGGTGAATCCCAGGTATGCCAGACCGCATCCGAGCGCACCGCCAGTCACGCCGACTGTCAGTCCCTCGACCAGCATTCGCCAGACGATCGAGCGGCGAGTGAATCCAATCGCGCGCATCACGGCGATTTCCTGGCGCCGCTCCCGCACCGCCATCGCGCCCGTATTGGCGGCGACCAGTGCGATGGTGAAGGTGACGATCGCGGCGAGAAATTTGAACCCGTTAACCAGCAGGGACAGGTTGCTGCCGATTTGGTTCTTGATCAGCGCGACTTCGGTTTCGGTGGCGGTCTCGTGCGACGAATTGGCGAACATTTCATCGATCGCGGCGATCACCTCGGGCGCCGATTGCGAGTGATCCACTTTCACCCAGAACAGGTTTGCGGTGCCGGGCCTGCCCAGCAGCTCTTCCATGTAGTCGCGCCGGAAGATAATCCGGGGCCCGGCGGCGGCCTCGTTCAGCACGCCGACAATGGTGAGTGACAGATCGACCGGATACATCGAGCCGCGCAGGATGATCGTGTCGCCGACTTTCCAGCCGTAAGCCTTCATCAAGGCGGTAGCGACCAGGCCCGCGGTGCGCATGCTTCTGAACTTTTGTTCGGCTTCCGCGCTGACTCCCCAGTCGGGAAAGATTTCGCGGAGATGATCGTCGTCGATGGCGAGGATCCCGATCTGAGTGGCCGGATCGCGGTAGGTTCCGAGGAAGACGCTGTAGCCGGCCACGGCCTGCACGTGCGGCACGGTTTCGATTCGCCGGCGGTAAGACTCGGGCAGCATGTAGAGGAGGCTTGCCTTGCTGTGACAGATGAGGCGCAGCGAGGTGGCGCGGTCGCGCAGGACCTGGTTGATCAGTCCGGGCAGGCTGATCAGCGACGCGAAGATGAACACCGAGACGGTGATCGAGAGCGTGGTGAGGAGGGAGCGGCGCTTGTTGCGGGAGAGGTTTCGGAACACCAGCGACAGGTATTTCATGGCGCGGCCCAGCGGCGAATCGTCACGATCCGATCAGTAGCGCCAAGCGGACGCGGATGGAAGGAAGCGGTGGTCGCTCCAGGGGCGCGGCGGTCTCGCACTCGCTAACGACCCATCCGTCGAAGCTGCCAACACACGGCCGGAGCCTTGCACGCCAAAGAAGCCAAAGTGGAATCTGGTGACAATGGCGGAGTCGAAGCAGGCGCGTAGGGCTCACGGCCCGAAGCGTTCATCGCCTCGAGCTCGGCGGGCCGCAGCCGCGTCCGCGAAGCCGCCGATGGTTTGGGAACCACGATGCCTGGAAGGCGCCAGGGAAATCCAGCGCCCTGCGTGATTGGAGCGAGGATCTGTCTTGTGCTTCTGGAGGAAGGCGCCTTCGCCTCAAGATACGGGAGTACGACGAAATGGTTGCGGATAGTTGCGGCTAGCTTGAACATCTTCCGGCCTCCTTCGCACCTGGCGGAGATGTCGTCGCTACAACGAGAACTCGGCCAGGCTAAGAATACTTCCTGGACCGAAGGTCTCGTGCGCCTCTGCTGCGAGGTGGGGGACCGAGCCCGAAGGCTGGCATGTCGATCTCCCCGACGCCGTTTTGGCCGGCGTGAACTATTCCCCTAAGGTAAAATCCAAGTTACCAGCAAGGTTGCTTTCTGTCAACTGCAAAACACCATACCCCGTAGGGTGTCGCCTAATCTGGTCGATTGCATTCATGCTACGCTGGACAACGGTGATGTCGAAGTGTATTACTATACCCCCTTGGGTATAGAGGTGGCCCAGTCGATATGTCACATACAGTCAAAGAGAAAACCAAGCTCCTGAACCGGGTGCGACGCGTTCGTGGCCAGGTCGAAGCGCTCGAACGAGCGGTCGAAGAAGAAAAGGGTTGCGCCGATGTCCTTCACCTCGTCGTCGCGGCACGCGGCGCGATGAATAGCCTGATGGCGGAGATCATCGAGGATCACATCCGCATGCACGTCGTCGATCCGGCGCATGAGCGAAGCTCCCGCGCCAGGGGCGCAGAAGAGCTGATCGATATTGTTCAGGCGTACCTGAAGTAGATGAGTCCGATGGATGAGCGTGAACGAATCGAGACGCCGACCTTGGCTGATCAAGCTCAAAGCGAGACGACCGCCCCGGACGCTGAGGAGCGTGAGCGCAACCACGTGGTGAGCCCGATCGAAGCTGCGCGGATCATCGTGGTCGCACTCGCGGCTGCAGCCGTTTGGATCCACCTATGGGAACCGGTGCCGAGCGTCAGCCTGATCGGCGTGCTGGGTGTTCTGATCGGCGGTTGGCCGATCTTCAAAGAGGCGGCCGAGAACGCTGCGGCGCGGCGGATGACCATGGAATTGTCCATGAGCATCGCGATCGTCGCGGCGGCCGCAATTTCCCAGTTCTTCACCGCTCTGATCATCACGCTGTTCGTGCTGGTCGCCGAGGTGCTGGAGAGGATGACCGTGTCTCGCGGCCGGCGGGCGATCCGGGATTTGATGGACTTCATTCCCCGTTCGGTCACCGTTCGTGGCGCCGGCGGCATACGCGAATCTTCCACCGACGATCTGCGCGTCGGCGATTCCGTTCTCGTCAATCCGGGCGGTCTGGTGCCAATCGACGGCACGGTGACGAGCGGCCACTCGTTTGTCGACCAGGCCCGGATTACCGGCGAGTCGATGCCGGTTGAGAAGCTGCTGGGATCGATTGTGTATGCCGGAACTATTAACCAATCGGGGGCGCTCGAAATCCGCGTCGAGAAGATCGGGCGCGACACCAGCTATGGCAGGATCATTGAGGCGGTCGAGCATGCTGAGCGTTCCCGCGCGCCGGTGCAGCAATTGGCAGATCGCCTCGCCGGATACCTGGTCTATTTCGCTCTCGCTGCCGCGGTTGTCACGCTCATCATCACGCGCGACGCGCGCTCAACGATTTCCGTAATAATCGTCGCGGGCGCGTGCGGCATTGCCGCTGGTACGCCGCTCGCAATCCTGGGTGGCATCGGCCGCTCGGCGCGGCTGGGCGCGATCATCAAGGGCGGCCTTTACCTCGAAACTCTGGGCAGGGTTGACAGCGTAGTCCTCGACAAGACCGGAACGCTCACGTTCGGTCGAACCGAAGTACAAGCGGTAGTTCCGGCTAACGGCGTATCGGAAGTCGAAGTCCTGGATGCGGCAGCATCGGCGGAAATGCGCTCCGAGCATCCGCTAGGCAAAGCGATCATTAACCTTGCCTTGGCGAAGAACCGGTCCCTACGTGAGCCCGAGCGGTTTGACTATATTCCCGGCCGTGGCATCACGGCGGTGGTGGACGACGTGACGATCCTCGTCGGCAATCGCGGGCTCCTGATCGATCATGCGATAGAAGTGCCGGGCAACATCGCTGCGAGTGCTGATGCAACCTCGGAAGTTTTCGTTGCGCGCGATGGTCGCTTCCTTGGTGCGATTGTAATCGCCGATACGGTGCGGCCAGAGGCGCGGCGCGCTATCGAGGCGCTCAATCACATGGGCATCCGAAGCGTTCTGCTGACGGGAGACACCAAGCCTGTGGCCGCGAGGGTCGCGCACGATCTCGGAATCAGTGAAGTCGAAGCCGACCTGTTGCCGGAGATGAAACTCGCGCGCATCAAGAGTCTCGTGGCGGCCGGCCGCATCGTTGCGATGGTGGGCGACGGCATCAACGATGCTCCCGCTCTGGCGGAAGCGAGCGTTGGCGTCGCAATGGGCTCGGGCACTGACGTCGCGCGCGAGAGCGCGGACGTCGTGCTGCTCGGCAACGATTTGCTGAAATTCACTGAGACACTCGGGATCGCGCGATGGACGCGACGGATCATCTGGTGGAATTTTGCCGGCACGATCGGTGTCGATATGGTCGGCATCGCGCTTGCGTCCATGGGCCTGCTAAGTCCAACCCTCGCCGCCTTCATTCACGTGACTTCGGAGTTGGCGTTCATTCTCAATTCGGCGCGGCTGCTGCCGCGAACGAAGCGAGGCGCAGCGGTCGCAGAAATGCCGGTCGCGCCGGCAAATCAGTCGTTGTCGAAGGCTGCGTAAAGGTCCGAGCTGCGACAGTCGGCGGCTTCCCCGCGTCAGACGGAAGTCCCGCGGATAACCGCGCGTCCTCGGTACCATAGATAGAGCGCGATGAGCAGCATCACCGGGAATTCGAGCGACGCGACCCGGACATGGATCCGCTGCGACTCGACGGCGAAATTGCGCGCGATGAATACCAGGTGGCCGGCGATGACCTGCGCCATGTAGATCAGCGCGAGCACGAGGCCCCATCTCTTGCGCGTCAGCATTCCGACGCCGAAGGTGGCGATAGTGACCGCCTGAATCGCCATCGTGACGCGCGCCGCGGAGCCATAGAATTTCACCCCGAGTAAAACGTCCTCGAACGGGTCGGTGCCGGCACGCAGGTCGAAAATCACGCGCGCTAGCAGCACCAACGACCACAGCGCGCATAGCCCGCCAAATATGACGAGATCGAGCGGCCAGCGCTGGTCACGCGTCATTGCTTTATCTCCACCTCGGCTACGCCTTGATGCGGCTCGGTGAGAGCCGGCGGGAACGGCTTGCCCATGAGATAATGGTCAAGGAAGGCGCGGCTGTAGCTGATAATCTCGGCGTGGTAGGTATCTCTCAAATCGGTCCAGGCGAAATGCCCGGCGCCGTCGAACTCCACGAAATATTTTGGCGCGCGCGTCTGATCGTAAGCGCCGCCGGTCTTCTTGACGAACGGCGTGATCCCGATGTCTCGCGTGCCACCTTGATACATCACCGGCGCGTCCATCCCGCGGAGGGTCTGCTGCTCGATGTAGGGCGTGCTGAACGGGGAAAGAGCCAGCACCGCCTTAACCCGCGGGTCTTTGAAGCGCGGCCACGCGCCGCCCAGCTCGAGCACCGTGTACCCGCCGAGCGAGTGTCCCACCAATCCGACATGCTGCCAATCGAACGGAGGCGAACGAAAGCGCGCATCCTGACTGAGCGCATCGAGAAGTTTTTCGACGTCTTCGGCGCGATCGGCGTAAGTAGCGTCGTTCCATTCCTTGGGTTCACGGAATGGAGCGGCTGGACGATTGAACCACGCGCGCAAATTTTTACAGGCGGCATCGTGATGATTGGGAGCGAAGACTGCGTAACCCGACCTGGCAAGCGCATCAGTCAGAAAGGTGGACTGCGTGGCACAGCCGTGAAAGCCGTGCGAGAAAATTATGATCGGCCACGGGCCCGGCGTGCCACTCTCAGGCAGCCACGCGGCCACCTCGAGCCCCGCGATTTGCAGCATCTGCGGCGCCGCGGCCTTCTCGGCCGCAAACGTGGGCGCGGCCACGGCGAGCATCATCAAAGTAACTAGGAGCAGAAAAGCGCGCCAATGCGCGACGCCCAAGCGAACCAGGATCGCGCGCCGCTCGAGACGCTGCCGGACAAAGTTTTTCATCGAGGAGCGCGCATATCGCTCGGCCATATGCCGCGCGGATACTGTACCGAAGGTGCCAGGATATGGCACCCTTCCTCATTGGCTGGCGAATGCCGCGTGATACTCTGCTGGCAGCTTGATTCCGCTCTTGAGAAAATCTACGGCGGAGTCGGCCGGGGGCGAGGGAAGCGATCATGTTCAGAAGGGCAATAGTTGCGACGGTACTTATGACCCTGCTTTGCGGAGTCTCGGCGCGCTCAGCGCGTGCTGCCAGACCAGCGGATGACGCAGCGGCGGTCTCAAATGCATGGCTGCAACTGCTCGACGATCACAATTATGCGGAGTGCTGGAAGGAGTTGAGTCCCTCGGCCCGAAGCACAGTCACCAAGGCTACGTTTGAATCGGAGTACAAGGACATTATTGGCCGAAAGGGACCGGTGCTTTCGAGGAAGCTGAAGAACGCGAGGCGCGTCCCTCCAGCGCACGCGATTGTCCACTACCGCACCGCTTGGGAGAAGCGAAAGTTATCGAACGAGGTGGTGTCTTTGAAGCTGGACCAAGACGGCCAATGGCGGGTGTCCGGCTACATGATCACGCCAATCAACGCCCCCAGTCGGTCCGATACCGGCGCTGCGCGCTAAGAACGGGTCAAGCCGGGCGCGGGGAAACTCCGACAGAACTCGGCAACCTCGCCGGCAACTCGCTTGAGCAAGGCCTCGTCGCTCACATGCGCGACGACTTCGTTCATCCACTTTCCAATCTGACGCATCTCGGCCTCTTTCATCCCGCGCGAGGTCACGGCGGGCGTGCCGATCCTGAGTCCGCTGGGACTGAACGGCTGGCGAGGATCGTACGGCACGGTGTTGAAGTTCGAGACGATCCCGGCGGTGTCGAGCGCCTTGGCCGCCTTGCGCCCCGTCACCTTCTTGGTGGTGAGGTCGACCAGGATCAGATGATTGTCGGTGCCGCCGGAGACCAGGCTGAAGCCTTGCGCGAGCAGCTCGTCGGCAAGGGCCTGCGCGTTGCGCACGATCTGGCGCGCGTAGTCCTTGAACTCGGGGGTCGCCGCTTCCTTGAGCGCGACTCCGATCGCGGCGGTGGTGTGATTGTGCGGCCCGCCCTGAAGTCCCGGAAAGACAGCGCGATCGATCGCGGCCGCATGCTGCTGGCGGCACATCAGCATCGCGCCGCGCGGGCCGCGTAGCGTCTTGTGCGTGGTGGTCATGATCACGTCGGCGTACGGCGCCGGATCGGAATGCACCCCGCCAACGATCAGCCCGGCGACATGCGAAATGTCGGCGAGCAGGTAGGCATCCACTTCTTTGGCGATCTCGCTGAAGATGCGGAAGTCCCAGTCGCGCGGATAGGCGGTGCCGCCGGTCACGATTATTTTCGGGCGTTCCTTGCGCGCCAGCGCGCGCACCGCGTCGAAATCGATTCGCTGCGTCTCGCGATCGACCACGTACTGCGCTGCGCGCCAGAAGCTGCCCGTGATGCTGACGTTCCATCCGTGGGTCAGATGACCGCCGTGTGGCAGCGACAATCCCATGATGGTGTCGCCCGGCTTGATCAGCGCGAAGTACACCGCGAGGTTCGCTGGCGAGCCCGAGTACGGCTGCACATTGGCGTGTTCGACCTTGAACAGCGCCTTGGCGCGCTCGATCGCGAGCGTTTCGATCTGGTCGACATTGCGCTGGCCTTCGTAGAAGCGCCGCCCCGGGTAGCCTTCGGAATATTTGTTGGTGAGAACCGAGCCGGTCGCCTCGAGCACCGCCTTCGACACGTAGTTCTCGGACGGGATCAGGCGTATCGAGTCGAGCTCGTAACGCTCTTCGGCTTTTATCAGGTTGAAAATTTCGGGGTCAGTTCGCTTCAACTCTTCCACGCCGCACCTCCAATGCCGTCATCAGCGCTGAGCGTATAAGCACGGCCGCGGCGACGCAAAATGCGCGGGATCGGATTTGAACAATGGCTGGTTCAGGAGGTCGCGGCTGCTGCAGGTCAGCGCTAAATGCAGACCGCCCTACTGCAGGTCCGCAGGCGTGACTCTAGCGATCCACTCGCGATAGCCGCCCTTGTATCCGACCGCGCGCTGGCGCTCGCGTACCCGGGCGATCAGACGCTCGACGGCTTCGGGCTCGAGCCTCGGGCGCGCTTCCATCGCATTCGCGATCCGCTCTCCTTCCGCGTGCGCTTCCTTACGCGCCCCCTCGGCGATCGGAAGCTGCTCACCGCTAAGGCCGAGATACGCCTCCGCCACCCGCGTCCCAATCTCGGTGCCACTGTCGAGCGAGTCCTTGATATTGCCCTTGCCAGTGAGCACGTTGCCGGCCGCGAAGACTGCCGTCGGCGCGTCGATCAGCAAGCCGGTCGCGGCGTCGGCGTAAGTGTAGACCTCGCCCTGCTGCGGAATGCCTGGAATCGGCTCGGGGATGCTGCCGATTGAACTGATGGTGAGCAGCGCGTGTGCTGACTCGCTTTCGCCGGCGAGAATTTTCACGCGGCCGTCGGCGACTTCGGTCCTGGCGAACTGGACGCCGACCAGGGAGTCGTTCTCGACGACGAGACCGGTCGGCGCGCGCAATTCCTGGAACTCGAACAGATACTTGCGCATCGCCTTGTCGAGAATTTTCACGCGCGCGCTTCGGAGCGCCTCCTGGCGCTTGGGCGGCGCGTCGGGCGGGATGTCGCTCAACGGCATGTCAAGCACGCGGCGCCGATAGTAAAGCTTACACGGCACGAGCCCGAGGTCGGCGTACTTGAGGTTATGAGCGGCAAGCACCGGCTCGAGCCCTTCGCGTTCGAGCCGCACCATGTCTTCCTTGATTCCGCGCGCGGCCATCGCCGCGAGCGCGTTTTCGATCTGCAAAACCTTGACGACGTCGATCGAGGCAAGTCCACCGCCAACCACGATCGCACCGGGAGTGAGCGCATAGCTCGGGCCGTTGTACGCGGCCTCGAGGTAGTGATTGAACCAGTAGATGAGCCGGTTCTGGTAGACCAGGCCGCGATCGATGAATTGGTCGGCGCCCTCGACCGGGAATGGCCGGTCGCGCCATGCGCCGTGCGTCAGCACGATGCCGGTGAGCCCCCACGCCTCGCGCAGCTCGTCGAACTGGAGGTCGCGACCCATCCGGGTCAGCGGCACGTACTCGATATTCGGATGGTCGAGGCGCTTGTTGATTTCCTCGTACTCGTCTTTTCGCTGCTTCACGTGCCAGCGCGGGAGGCCGTCTTCGATCTTGCCGTAGGGCCGCAGGTTCTGCTCGAAGACCACGACCAGCGAGCCGCGCTCCGCCAGGATGCGCGCGATTTCCGATCCGGCGGTCGCGGCGCCGACCACCGCCATCACATGACGCGATTGTGCCGTGTTGGTATCAGCCATAGAGGAACATTTGATTAGCGTCTCGCTGGGCGCCGTGCAATCGCGACTGTAACCCCGACGGCTCGCGAGCGTCGTATCGGCAGCACAAATCGTATCATCGCACTACACTTGGCGGCACTCGCAATTTCACGGCCCTCGAGTCTCATAGCTTGCGCGTGCCGACCTCGCATGGTTTCCTGAATTCGGAATGTTTCGCAATCCGATCTTCGTCCACCGAACCTGCCGCCTGGCGATCGCGCTCATGCCGATACTGGCGCTCACGTCGCTCAACGGATGCTTCGCCGGCAGTGTGGCCGGCTACGGCGGGTACTGGGCCTACGGCAAGGAGGGCGGCGGCACCGACACGGCGGTCGGCGAGCAACACGACGTCGGATTTCCAGTCAACGACGCGTTCGTGATGACCCAGGATGTCTTGCGCGGAGAAGGAATTCTGTTCGAGGTGAAGCCGGACGATCATCTGGAAACGCTATGGAAGGATGCTGACACTGCGGCGACCACGGTCGGATCGCTCCTCGGAGTGCATCCGCAATACCGCTACGAGATCGAGGTTGTTTCGCAAGGTCCCCGCCAAAGCCGGATTGTCGTCAACGTACGCGCTGAGGACATCCCCGACAGCGAACTACCACAATACGAGGCGACCAAACGCCTCGACCTGTTCAACAAGTTCGACCAGCTCGCACTCACGTTCCCCCCGCCATCGAGCACGCCGGCTGAGGGCGGCGTAAATTACGCGCTGCTGCCGAACGAGGACTTGAAGGGTCTGGCCAGGCGGGCAACCGGCAACGAAAACAACTGGCGGCAGATAGCGACGGACAACGGACTGAACTCGCCGGCTCAGCCGTCAGGCGTCCAGAGCGTGTGGATCAGGAACACCCTCCTCGATCAGGCCAAGAAAGGCGCCAGCGCCTCAAACTGAGGCGGCAAACCGAGGGGAATGAAGTGTCGAAGCCAGTTGGCCGCGCGACGGCCGGCGGTTCAGTCGAGATTCACTCGTGAGTCGTCGAGTAGGCGTCGCTCGGGTCGTATTCGGGGCACAGCCCGGAGGGACTGACGGCAGCGACCACCGCCAGAAACTGCTCGAAGGTCATCTGGAGGTTGAGGAAGCCCCCCTGGCAGAACACCCATCCGTAGTAGTCCAGGATCTCGTCCGGGATCATGACGGGGAGCCGTGGCAGTGTCGAGACGCTGGGAAACAGCCGCGGTTCGGCGGTCTGGAAGTTGCCCCACGCCTCGCCGTCGACGCCGGTAATTTCGTCGTCGACCACGTTGCCGTCTCGGAGCGGGATGACTTTGCCACGTGCGCTACGAGTCATTGGCAGCAGGGCCTCCTCATTTCGCCTCTTCACCATCATACCTTGTGATCCATATTAAGCCCCACGGTCGGCCGGTCAAGGAGGAAATATATCATGTTTCAACCCCTGAACCTCGATTTTCGCGATGCGAGTTATCAACAAGCCAGGGCGACCAGGTTGCCAAACCGTCTAAGCGGCTGAAATCATTATGCTTTCACTGTTCCAGGCGATTGTTCTCGGAGCGGTCCAAGGACTGACAGAGTTCCTGCCGGTCTCCAGCTCGGCCCATCTGATTCTGGTCCCTTGGTTACTAAACTGGCCGGATCCTGGCCTTGCCTTCGACGTGGCCCTACATCTTGGGACTTTGGTCGCCTTGCTCATCTATTACTGGCGCGACTGGTTCGAGATGGGGGCATCCCTCGTCACCGGCAAACGGGCCCCGCGCCGATTGCTCCTGCTGATCGTTGTCGCTTCGATTCCCGGAGCGATAATCGGGCTGGCCTTCGAAAAGCAAGCCGAGACGATTTTTCGCACTCCAGTCCTGATCGCGATCGCGCTGGGGGCCCTCGGAATTGTGCTGTGGATAACAGATCGGATCGGCTCGCAAAGGCGAAGGATCGGCGAACTTACGATAGCTGACGCGTTGCTTATCGGGCTCAGCCAAGCCCTCGCGATCATCCCCGGCGTCTCCCGTTCGGGCGCCACGATTACCACCGCGCGACTGCTCAGCGTCGAGCGTCAGGACGCCGCCAACTTTTCCTTCCTGATGGCGACGCCGATCATCGCCGGCGCCGGGCTGGTCGAGGCGCGCAAGCTGGTGCACGCCGGCCTCGACGCGCAGGTCGGTTGGGGCTTCGTGGCGGCGGCGGTCTTCGGCCTCCTTGCGATCGGCGGCCTCATCCGCTTCGTGAAAACGCGCACCTATCAGCCGTTCGCGTGGTATCGCGTCGCGCTGGCCGCGTTCGTTATCGCCGTCGCGATCGCGCGAGGCTAGCGCCGTGAGCCAGACGCGATGACGCCCCCGCCCACCTCCCGCCGCCACGAACCCATCGAGTCGCCGCCGACCGGCTCGACGCCCACCGGGTCTCAACGCCAACGCGCCCGTGCGTTCCAGGTCGGGCTCGCCCTGTGCGTCATCAACACCCTGATCGGCGCCGGACAGCCGGTGCTCACGCGATGGGGCGCGCTGCATCTCGACCCGCTCCTCTTCTGCACCGGCGCGGTCGTGGTCGCCGCGATCTGCACGATTCCCCTCCTCTACTTCCGCGGCGAGCTGCCCCTTCCGTTCGACTCGCGCTATCGTGCGCGGCTCGCGACTATGTCGATGGTTGGCACCGTGATGACCAGCCTCACGCTCACCTTCGGCCTCACCCGCATCGGAGCCGTGGCCGGCGTGATCCTTCTTCAGACCGAGCCGATGTACTCGCTGATGCTCGCGACGCTGGTGGTCGGCGAGCGCCCGGCGGCTCGCCAGCTACTCGCGACTGCGCTCATCCTGGCCGG
>DATDGX010000102.1:0-3350 GCA_036521875.1 Binataceae bacterium (SeqCode) | reverse complement strand
CCTGCTGTTCGCGCAGTACATCGTGATTTGGTACGGCGATCTTCCGGTCGAGACATTCTTCGTCGTGCAGCGCGTGCATTACATGCCATGGGCGATGCTCTCGTGGACCGCGCTGATACTCATCTGGGCGCTTCCGTTCCTGGTGCTGCTCGGCGTGCGTCCCAAACGCACCCCCGCGATCCTCGGGACGATCTCGTTCCTCGGTATCATCGGCATCTGGGTCGAACGTTACGTGCTGGTGGTCCCTTCGCTATCGCAGCACGTGATCCCGTTCGGATGGATCGAGTTGCTGATCACGCTGGGATTCCTGGGCGGATTTGTGCTGTGTGCGATTCCGGGATTGAACCGCCTCGCGGCGTCCGCCGGCTCCGGCGAAGTGGTGAGAGAAGCCAATGAAGCCGCGTGACCTCGTTCTTTCCCGGGTGGCCGTGTCCGCCGGTTTCGCCGCGATGCTCGCCGGATGCAATTCGCCCGAGCGCCCGATGACGACGCTCGCGCCGAAGTCCGATCTCGCCGATTGGATCTACCGGCTGTTCCTCGAGGTGACCGCGTGGGACGCGCTCATCTTCACGATCGTCGTCGTCGCCTTCATCCTCGCCGTGTTCTTCTTCTCGACTCGCGCTGGTGAGGCCGGCCCTGCCTCGTCGGCATCTTCCGACCTGGGCCTCGAGGTCGCGTGGACGGTCGGCCCAGCGCTGGTTCTTCTGATGATCTCGATCCCGACCATCCGCACCATCTTCCGCTCGCAGCCGCCGCTCGCGCCGCACGGTTCAATGGTTATCAACGTAGTCGCGCATCAGTGGTGGTGGGAATTTCACTACGCCGACTCGGGAATCGCGACCGCAAACGAGCTGCACATTCCGACCGGACAGCCGATTCGCCTCGAGCTCAATTCCGGCGACGTGATTCATAGCTTCTGGGTGCCGCAGCTCGGCGGCAAGCGTGACGTGGTGCCCGGCCAGACCAACGAGTTGACCTTCGTCGCGAATGCGCCCGGGATGTTTCCGGGGCAATGTGCCGAGTTCTGCGGCCTCTCGCATGCCAACATGCGATTTCGCGTGTTCGTCGAGACGCCGGAGCAATTCGCGCTGTGGGCTTCCGCGCAAAAGTCCGCTCCCGCCGCGAATCCGGCGGCTGAACAGTACGCCGCGGCGGGCGCGAAGATTTTCGCCAACAGCCCCTGCACCGCCTGTCACACGATTGAAGGTGTTTCAAAGGGATACGTGGGCCCCAATCTCACTCATGTTGGAAGCCGTACCACTATTGCGGCGGGCATCATGAAGAACACGCCCGACAATCTCGCGAAATGGATCGCCGATCCGGCCGCGCTCAAGCCGGGCGCCGAGATGCCGCCGCTCGGACTTCGCGGCAAGCCGCTTGCCGACCTGGTCGCTTACCTGGAGAGCCTGAAGTAGGGAGCGCTCAAGATGGCCGCCCAGCCTAAACCAGTTGCACTTCAGCCGCCGAGCTATCTCGAAGGCGGCGGACTGCTCGAGTGGCTCACGACAGTCGACCACAAACGAATCGCGCTGCTCTACGGCGTCAGCGCGCTGCTGTTCATGGGGCTCGGCGGAATCGAGGCGATGCTGCTCCGCGTGCAGCTCTGGTCGCCGGACAATCACTTCCTCGGCGCCGCGCTCTACAACCAGCTCTTCACGATGCACGGCACCACGATGATCTTCCTGGTCGTGATGCCGCTCGAACTCGGCTTCTTTGCGAACTTTTTCATCCCGCTCCAAATAGGCGCGCGCGACGTCGCGTTCCCGCGAATCAACGCGATGAGTTTCTGGATCTTCATCACCGGCGCGATTTTTCTTCATCTGAGCTGGCTGTGGGGCGGCCTGCCCGACGCCGGATGGTTTGGCTATGCGAATCTGACCGAACGCTACTACTCGCCGGGCCCGAACCTCGACTTCTGGGTGGTGGGCCTGCTCATCCTCGGCGTGTCGACGTTGATTGCGTCACTGAACTTCTTCGTGACGATCATCACGATGCGTGCGCCCGGCATGACCTTCATGCGGATGCCGATGTTCATCTGGTCGATGCTGGTCACCTCGGTCCTCGCGCTGATCGCGTTTCCACCACTCACCGTCGGCCTCGTTTTTCTCATGATGGACCGTTTTTTCGGCACGCACTTTTACCAGTCGACGGCCGGCGCGACGCCGATCTTATGGCAGCATCTGTTCTGGCTGTTCGGCCATCCCGAGGTCTACATCATGGCGCTGCCGGCGTTCGGGATCGTCTCGGAAGTGGTGCCGGTGTTCTCGCGCAAGCCCTTGTTCGGCTATCCGATGATGGCGTATTCGCTTTCGCTGATCGCGTTTTTGTCCTACGGCGTGTGGGGGCATCACATGTTCGCGACCGGGATGGGACCGGTGGCGGACAGCGCTTTCGCGATCACCTCGATGCTGATCGCGATTCCGACCGGGATCAAAATTTTCAGCTGGATCGCCACTATCTGGGGCGGCTCGCTCCGGATGCGCACTGCGTTTTACTTCACGCTTGGCTTCATCCTCGAGTTCACGATCGGCGGGCTGAGCGGCATCATGCACGCCGCCGCGCCGGTCGACCTGCAGCAGACTGATTCGTATTTCGTCGTCGCGCACTTCCATTACGTTCTGTTCGGCGGGTCGATGTTCGGGATCCTCGCCGCCTTTTATTATTGGTGGCCAAAGATTACCGGCCGGATGCTCGACGAGCGCCTGGGCAAGCTCCAGTTCTGGCTCACCGTGATCGGTTTCAACGGCACTTTCTTCCCCATGCATTTTCTCGGGATGTGGGGGATGCCGCGGCGAATTTACACCTACGCGCCCGACCTCGGATGGACCGGGCTCAACCGGCTGGAGACAGTGAGTGCGTTTATTCTGGGGCTCGCGTTCCTGGTGATGTACATCAACATCATCTGGAGCACGCGGCGTGGTGAAAAGGCGCACGCCGATCCGTGGGACGGCCGCAGCCTCGAGTGGTCGCTCGCTTCGCCGCCACCGGTCTACAACTTCGCGAAAATTCCGCTGGTCCGCGCGCGCGACTGGTTCTGGGTGCAGAAGTACGGGCGCGCGGGCTCGCGCGGGGTCGCGATGTTCATGGCGGGGCAGGTGCCGCGCAGCGCGGAAGGAGAAGCTCCGCCCACCGAGCCGGTGCACATGCCCGCGCCCTCGATTTTTCCGCTCGTGATCGCATTGGGAATCGGGACGATGGGGATGGGGCTCATCATCGGATGGTGGCGCGTGATCGCGATCGGCGCCGCGGTGCTCCTGCTGTCCGTGATCGGAATGGGCTTCGAGTACCCGGCCTTCGGCGAGGAGGCGCACGGAGAGGAAGCTGCGCCGTCGTCGGGCGGAATCGACGTC
>DATDGX010000101.1:0-30452 GCA_036521875.1 Binataceae bacterium (SeqCode) | reverse complement strand
GCGCAAATCTCCATCGACCTGGAAAAGAACATCCCGATCGGCGCCGGGCTGGGCGGCGGTTCGAGCGACGCCGGCGCGGTGATCCGGATGCTCGCGGCACTCGAGCGCGTCGAGGCGCCCGAGCGGCTGCGCAAAGTCGCGCTCGCACTCGGCGCCGACGTGCCGTTCTTTATCAGGCCGGCTCCGGCGCGAGTCGGCGGAATCGGCGAGCGAATCGCGCCGCTCACCGGATTGGCGCAGATTCCGATCGTGATCGTAGCGCCGCCGTTCGAGGTGAGGACCGCCGCGGTGTTCCGCGCGCTGCCGCCGTCGGCATGGAGCGGAGCAGCGCCGCCGGAGCATCTGGCGGCAATTATGCGCGGCGACATTACCGACGCCGTCACGGTCAACGATCTCGCCGGAGCGGTAAATCGCGCGCATCGCGAAATCGCGCTGCTGAAAGACTTGCTAAAAGACCTGGGCGCGCGTGCGGCGCAGATGACCGGGAGCGGCGGCGCCGTGTTCGGAATTTTCGCCAGTTCAGACGAGGCGGATCGCGCCGCCCGCGAGGCGGAACACCGCGCTCGCGCCGCGCGCGTTTTCGCGACCACTTCTATCAACAGCTAGTAGCGTTATACCCTGCGCCAGCCAGCTCGAGCGCGAGCCTGTGGAACGCTCGTTCGGCTGCTGATTGACAGGGAAAAACGCGCTCAATAACATCGCAATCCCACGATGCGGGCGCGGGACACGCGGCGTATCCCTGGCATGGCCGACTTCATGATTGGTGTCCGCGGCGGGCGGTTTCGAAGGGGTGTTGTTATGATGAGCTGCCGGCGGTCGGGCCGCCGGGAATCGGTTATCGATCGAGCGTGCGATAAATGCGCGCGCGAACTCGGAGGGGACGAGCCTCGCGCTGGGCGGTCGCCAAGCTGGTAAGGCACCAGGCTTTGGACCTGGCATTCGAAGGTTCGAATCCTTCCCGCCCAGCCATCGTAACTTTGAGGTGGCGTCGGGGCGCGAGAATGGCTGCGGCATTTCGGGCGGCACTGACGAGGCGAACGCAACCGGCCGGGAGACCAACGATGTCGGAACGGGCCAAAGACGAACTCGAGATTTTCACCGGCAACTCCAACCCCGCACTGGCGCGCGAGGTCTGTGAGCATCTCGGGGTCCGCCTCGCCGAGGCGGAGGTCGGCCGTTTTCCCGACGGCGAAGTGATGGTCGAGATCCGCGAGAATGTACGCGGCGGCGATTGCTTCGTGATCCAGTCGATCTGCACGCCGCCCAACGAAAACCTGATGGAGCTGCTGCTGGTGATGGACGCGCTGCGGCGCGCCTCCGCGGGGCGAATCACGGCGGTCATCCCGTACTTCGGATACTCGCGGCAGGATCGCAAGGTGGCGCCGCGGGTGCCGATCAGCGCCAAGCTGGTCGCCGATCTGGTCACCCAGTCGGGCGCCTCGCGAGTGCTGACGATCGATCTGCACGCGGGGCAAATCCAGGGCTTCTTCAATATTCCGGTCGACAACCTGTACGCGATGCCAGTGTTGATCAACTACCTGAAAAAGCGCGTCGAGGGGCTGCGGGTCTCGGTGGTGTCGCCCGATGCCGGCGGCGTCGAGCGCGCGCGTGCGTTCTCGCGGCGGCTCAACGCGAACCTCGCGCTGATCAACAAGCAGCGCCGCCGCGCGAGCGAAGTCGCGGAGATGCAACTGGTCGGCGAGGTGCGCGATTCGCTCGCGATCCTGGTCGACGATATGATCGACACCGCCGACACCATCACCAAGGCCGCGCGCGTCGTGATGGACGCGGGCGCGACCGAGGTGATGACCTGCGCGACGCATGCTATCCTCTCAGATCCGGCCTGCGACCGGCTCACCAAGTCGAACATCAAGGAAATCGTCACCACCAACACCATCCCGCTGCGCGCCAAGGCGCAGGCCGAGCTGGCCAAGATCAAGGTGCTGACGGTTGCGAGTCTGCTGGCGGAAGCGATCAAGCGAATTCATAATGAGGAGTCGGTAAGCTCGCTCTTCAACTGAGCGCGCCGAGGAATCGAACATAATGGAAACCGGTGAACTGAACTGCGAAATACGCTCTGTGCGGCCCAAGGGCCACGCCCAGGCGGTACGCCGCGAAGGGCGCGTGCCTGCGATTCTATATGGACCCACCAGCGCGCCCACCGCACTCAGCATCAATGGCCTCGAGCTCAAGGCGAGGATCGCGGCGGCGGCGAAGATGCGCCTGATCAGGCTCAAGTCGAGCGCACCTGAGCTCGACGGCAAGCACGTCATCTTCAAGGACCTGCAGCGCGCGCCGGTTTCCGGCGACATCCTGCACGCGGATTTGTATGAGGTCGATCTGCAGCGGCCGATTCGCGTCGAAGTACCGCTCAAGTTCACCGGCCGCGCGATCGGCATCGCCAACGGCGGCATCCTGCAGCCCCTCGAGCGGACGATCGAAGTGGAATGCCTGCCGCTGGAGATTCCCGAGTCGGTCGAGGTCGACGTCACCGAGGTCGACATCCATGACGTCATCCACGTCTCGAAACTGAAGTTCACCGGCAACTTCAAGCCGATCTTCGACACCGACTATCCGGTTGTCACCGTGCTGCCGCCGACGGTCGCCGAAGCTCCGACGGTTGCTGCCGCAGTTCCCGCGGAAGGCGAGGTGGTCGAAGGCGCCGTGCCGGTCGAAGGCGCCGCCGCCGCGGCTCCGGCCGCGGACGGAGCGCCGAAAGAAGCGGCGGCCGCCGCACCGGTTCAGGGCAAGAAGGGGGACGCCGAGAAGAAGAAGTAACCCTGCGCGGCGCCGCCGTCCGGCGGCGTCGCGACGTGGTTTCGATCGGCAGGATAACCATCGGGCGCCGGACGTGCGGCCCGCAAGGTCGAGGGGAAGGTCAGGGCAGGCCAGGGGCAGGTTAGAGTCCGATGAGTTTCGTCCATCTGCACGTCCATACGCAGTACAGTCTTCTCGACGGCGCCAACAAGATCGAGCCGCTGGTCGACCACGCCAAGCGCTCCGGCATGGAGGCCCTGGCGATCACCGACCACGGCAACATGTTCGGCGCGGTCGAGTTTTATCAGAAGGCGAGCGCGAAAGGCCTCAAGCCGATCATCGGATGCGAGGCGTACCTGGCGCCGGGCAGGCGCACCGATCGTAGCCAGATACCGCGCAGCGACGACTTCGACGGCGGCGGCAACTATCATCTGATCCTGCTTGCGCAGAATCGCGACGGCTACCGCAATCTGTGCAAGCTGCTCAGCGCGGCCTACCAGGAAGGCCTCTACTACAAGCCGCGCATCGACAAAGAAATTCTGGCCGAGCTGTCGGACGGAATAATCGCGCTGTCGGGATGCCTCTCGGGCGAGATGGCGCGCTGGCTTAGACAGGGCCGTATCGACAAGGCGCGCGAGGCTGCCGAGAGCTACGCGAAAATTTTCCCCGGCCGCTTTTACCTGGAGCTGCAGGACAACAAACTTCACGGCGTACTCAACGACCCGCTGCGCGAGATCGGCCGCGAGCTGGGACTGCCGCTGGTCGCGACCAACGACTGTCATTATCTGCATCGCGACGACGCCAAGGCGCACGAAGTCCTGCTCTGCATCCAGACCGGCAAGACGCTCGCCGACGAATCGCGATGGCGCTTCGACACCGACGAGCTGTACGTGAAAACGCCCGACGAGATGGCGCAGGCGTTCGGCGCGGAATCGGAGGAAGTGCGCAACAGTGTCGAGATCGCGCGCCGCGTCGATTTTGAATTCGAGTTCGGCAAGTTTCATTTTCCGCTTTACCAATCGCCCGCCGGCCCCGGCACCGACCTCGACGCCGAGATGGAGCGGCGCGCGCGCGCGGGCCTCGAGGATCGGCTGAGCGAAATTCGCGCCCGCTACGGCGAGGTCGACGCGGCGCCGTACCACGAGCGCCTCGAGCGTGAAATCCCGGTCATCCGCGACATGGGATTCGTCGGCTACATGCTGATCGTCGCGGATTTCATCGATTACGCGCGGAGCCTCGGAATTCCGGTCGGACCCGGCCGCGGCTCGGTGGTCGGCTCGCTGGTCTCCTACTCGCTCGGCATCACCGAGGTCGATCCGATCGAGCACAAGCTGCTGTTCGAGCGCTGGCTTAATACCGGGCGCAAGTCGATGCCGGATATCGACGTCGACTTCTGCTTCGAGCGCCGCGACGAGGTGATCGACTATGTCCGCAAGAAATACGGCGCGGATCGCGTCGCGCAAATAATCACTTTCGGCACCATCAAGGGCAAGCAGGCGATTCGCGACGTGGGCCGCGTGCTCGGGCTTTCGTTCTCCGAGACCGACAAGATCGTCAAGCTCTATCCGACCCCCAAGCAGGGCCGCGACCATCCGCTCGCCGACGCGCTCGAGATGGAGCCGCGGCTGCGCGCCGAGCGCGAGAATCATCCCGATCTGTTCACCTACGCCCTCAAGCTCGAGGGCCTGCTCCGGCACGCTTCGCGCCACGCCGCCGGCGTGGTGATATCCGACGCCCCGCTCACCGACCTGGTGCCACTCTACGCCGACAAGGAGCGCACCGAGGACGGCCTCTCGATAACCCAATACTCGATGAAAGGTGTCGACGATATTGGGCTCATCAAGTTCGACTTCCTGGCGCTCAAGAATCTGACGCTAGTCAAGGACACCCTCGACCTGATTCGCGCCGGTGGCCGTGAGGCGCCCGATCTCAACCGCTTCAAACTCGACGACCCCGAGACCTACAAGATGCTTTCGCGCGGCGACACGGTGGGCGTGTTCCAGATGG
The DNA here is from genome assembly GCA_036521875.1 of Binataceae bacterium (SeqCode). GTDB lineage: Bacteria > Desulfobacterota > Binatia > Binatales > Binataceae > DATDGX01. The sequence goes on along the minus strand of DATDGX010000101.1, from coordinate 25,688 downwards.
AAGGATCGGGGATGCGCCGCTTCATCACCGATCTCAAGCCGACCTGCTTCGACGATCTGATCGCGGCGGGCTCGCTGTTCCGCCCCGGTCCACTGGACGCGGTCCAGGACGGCAAGACGATGGTCCAGCATTACGTGGACCGCAAACACGGCAGAGAGCCGGTCGAGTACGATCATCCGCTCCTGGAGCCAGTCCTGGCGGACACCTACGGCGTCATCGTTTACCAGGAGCAGGTGATGCGCGCGGCGCAGGCGCTGGCGGGCTACACCCTCGAGCAAGCCGACATCCTGCGCGCCGCGATGGGCAAGAAGAACAAGGCGGTGATGGAAAAGGAGCGCGAGGGGTTTGTCGAGGGCGCAAAGAAAAACGGACTGTCCGCCGCGCTCGCCAAATCGATCTTCGAGAAAATCGAGACCTTCGCTTCCTACGGCTTCAACCGCTCGCATGCCGCCGCCTACGCGCTCACCACCTACACGACTGCTTACCTGCGCGCGCACTATCCGCACGAGTTCATGGCGGCGCTGATGTCGCTGGAAATGGACGACGCGGCAAAGTCGTACAAAAATATCGCGGCGCTGCGCGAGATGCGGATCCGCATCCTGCCGCCCGACGTGAATCGGAGCCGCGTCAAGTTCGCGGTTTCGGACGGCGCGATCCGCTTCGGTCTCGGCGCGATTCGCGGGGTCGGCGCGAAAACCGCGGAGGCGATCATCGCGGAGCGCGAGGCCAACGGTTCGTTCGAGGACGTGGCCGGGTTCTGCTCGCGGGTCGGCGCGCAGCTCGTGAACCGGCGCGTGCTGGAAGCGCTCATCAAGTGCGGCGCGTTCGATTCGACCGGCGGAGTGCGCGCCGCGTTGATGGCGCAGGTGGAAGATGCGCTCAAAATCGCGCAGCGCGAGAGTAGCGACGCGGCGAAAAACCAGATGGGGCTGTTCGGCGGCGCGGTCAAGGTGCCCAAGCTAGCGGCGCGCGAGGCGATACCCGAATGGGACTCGCGGGAGAAGCTCAAGTACGAGAAGGAAGCGCTGGGCTTCTACATCACCGCGCATCCGCTCGACAAATACGATCGTGAGCTCGCGCGGATCGGAAAGCTTACCACCGCCGACCTGTCCGCGGCGCCCGACGGCAGCGCCGTGCGGCTCGCCGGCGTGGTGCAGGCAATTAAGCTCAAAACCTCGGCGAAGTCGGGCAAGCGCTACGCGACCTTCTCGCTCGAGGATCGCGACGGCGCGGTCGAAGTGATCGCATGGCCCGAGACCTACCAGAAGCACGAGGCGATCATCCACGGCGAGGAGCCGGTGGTAGCGCGCGGCAAGCTCGATATCGACGAGGAACGCGCGCAGATAATTCTGGAAGACCTGCGGCCGCTGAGCTCGGCGCTCACCGACTCGGTGCGCGAGGTCAGGATTCGCGCCACCCAGAGCCGGCTCTCCAACGGCGGACTCGAGGCGCTCAAGGCGATGCTCGAGCGCCATCGCGGACGATCGCTCACCTACCTGCATCTCGGCCTCGACGACGGGCGCGAGGCGGTGCTGCTGCTCGGCGACAGTTTCCGCGTCACACCCAGCGAGGCGTTCATCGCGGAGGTCGAGCAGATGTTCTCTCCCGGCGCCCTCGAGCTGCGCTAAGTCCTTAGTCATGCGCCCGATCTCCAGTCTGAAGTTTAGTCGCCGCGTTCCGGGCTTTCTGCTAGGCTTCCAGTAGTAGTCACTTCGTCGAGATCTATCTCTCACCCGAGGTCCAGCTTCTGACCAAATTGCACAATCTCACGACCGAGAAACAGGAACGCGCGGTACTGGTCGGAATCGAGCTGGGCCCCGAGCACGGAATCGCAAGCGAAGAGTCACTGGCCGAGCTTCGAGCGCTGACCGAAAGCGCGGGCGCGGAGATCGCGGCGACCGTGCGCCAGAAGCTCAAGGCTCCCGACTCGCGCACTTTTATCGGCAAGGGCAAGACCGCCGAGGTGCGTGACATTGCCGCCGCCAAGGGCGCGTCGCTCGCCATTTTCGACGACGCGCTGACCCCGGCGCAGGCGCGCAATCTCGAGAACGAGATGAAGCTGCGCGTGATCGATCGCAGCCAGCTCATCCTTGATATTTTCGCTCAGCGCGCGCGGACGCTGGAAGGCAAGCTGCAAGTCGAGATCGCGCAGCTCTCCTACTTGCAGCCGCGGCTCACGCGCCAGTGGTCGCATCTGTCGCGCGTGCGCGGTGGCGGCTCGGGTACCGGGGTCGGCACGCGCGGACCCGGCGAGACCCAGCTCGAAGTCGATCGCCGCAAGATCCGCGAGCGGCTGACGCGGCTGCGCGCGCGGCTGGGCGAAGTGGAGCGCACCCGCGGCATCCAGCGCCGCCGCCGCCTCGAAGTTCCCTATCCGACCGTGGCGCTGGTCGGCTACACCAACTCCGGCAAGTCCACGCTGATGAACGCGCTTACCGACGCGGGGGTCGAGGTCGCCGATCGTCCGTTCTCGACTCTCGACCCGACGATTCGCCGCCTCAAGCTGCCGGGCCGGATGAACGTGATGCTCGCCGATACCGTCGGCTTCATCCATCGATTGCCGCACATGCTGGTCGAGGCTTTCAAGGCAACCCTCGAGGAGGTTCGCACCGCGACGCTGCTGCTGCACGTCGTCGACGCCAGCTCCGAACTCGCTTCCGAGCGGATGACCGTGGTGGAGGAGGTGCTCAAGGAGATCGGCGCGGCTGCGATTCCGCGAATCGTGGTGCTGAACAAGACCGATCTGATGGAGCATCCGCAGCGCGGCGGCTCCGATGCGATCGCCGTCTCGGCGCTCCGCGGCGAGGGACTCGACCGGCTGCTGGAGGCGATCGCGCGGCATCTGAGCCGGATGCGCGAGGAAGTCTCGGTCACGTTTCCCGCGCGCCGCGGCGACCTGGTGGCCATGGCGCGGCGGGACGGAGAGGTGCTAAGCGAGGAGTACCGCGACGGACTCGTCTCGATGCGCGCGCTGGTGAGCGCGCCGGTCGCCGGCCGGTTGCGCAAGGCCGCGGCGGCATCGTAGTTCAGTCCGCGCGTCGATCCACGATGGCGACGCCTCGAAACCCAAGCCGGCTGGTTCATCCACAGCCGGAGCGCGACGCGGCGACCCTCGCGCATCTCCTGAATCTGCCTAACTTCCTGACCCTGTGCCGGCTCGGCTCGATTCCGATTTTCCTCTCGCTCCTGAGCCGCCACCTTTACACCTACGCGCTGTATGTATTTGTCGCCGCCGCGGTGACCGACGGCCTCGACGGCACCGTCGCGCGATGGTTCGACTCGCGCACCGAGTTGGGCGCGTTCCTCGATCCTTTTGCCGACAAGCTGATGCTGCTGTCGGCATTCGTGCTGCTGACGATCAATGGCGAGTTCCCGGTGTGGCTCTTCAGCGTGGTGGTGATCCGCGACGTGATCATCGTGGTGGGATATTTGATGGTGTCATTTTTCATCGACGAGCGGATTCCGGTGCGGCCCACCTATCTCGGAAAGATCAGCACCTTTCTGCAGATCGCATGCGTGATCGGAGCGCTCGCAGGCCTGGAACTTCACTCGGCGGCGTACTGGAATGCGCTGCTGTATGCGACCGTCGCGGTGACCGTGCTCGCGGGCGTCCAGTACATGTATCGCGGCCTGGTGATACTGCGCTCTAACGAACCTGAGATGTTCGCGTAGCGGTTGCGGAACCGACGCTTGAGCAGATTCGCTTCCAGAGCAAAATCGCCAGCGAGCCAGAATAGCTAGAGAATGACCTTGCCGGAGCGCAGCTCTTCGACGTGGGTGCGCTCGATTCCCGCCTCGCGCAGAATTTCCTCGGTATGCTCGCCGAGCTTCGGCGGCGGCCGCGTCATCCGCATCGGGGTTTCGCTGAAGCGCGCGCCAGGGCTGACGGTGCGGACCGGACCGGCCTCCGGATGCTCGTAGACGGTGAAGCTTTCGTTCGCGACGATCTCCTCGTCCTGAAACAGCGTGTCGTAGCTGTGCACGGGACCGCACGGGATGTCGGCGCTTTCGAGTAGCGGCAGCCAATCCGCGGTAGACTTCTCAGGGAAGAGTTTCGCCGCCCCGCGCATGATGCCGCGCAGCCGCTCGGTGCGATCCTCGACCGCAGTCCACCATTCCGGATGCCCCACCGCCTCGCACATCCGCTGATACTGCGCGTCGGTGAACGGCGCGATGGTGAGCCATCCATCTTTGGTCTTGAACGGGTCGAGCGTCGTCGAGCGCGGCGCCTGACCCTTGTAGTCCTCGTCGGGCTGGAAGGTGTGGCCGTAAATGGTGTCGTTGGCCGCGAAGGCCATCATCGCCTCGAGCATCGGCACCCTGATGTACTGGCCGACACCGCGGGCGCGCGCCGCGTGCAGCGCGCTCACGATGCTGAGCGCGGCGGTCATCCCGCTTATCTTGTCCGCGAGCGCCATCTTGACCGCGGTCGGCTGGCCAGTTTTTCCACCCTGCACAAATGCCATACCCGAGTAGCCCTGGATGACCGGGTCGTAAGCGGGATGATTCGCGAGGCGGCCCTTGGGCCCGAAGCCGCAGATCGAGCAGTACACGACCTTGGGATTCGCGCGCCGGATGTCCGCATAGCCGATGCCGAGCCGGTCCGCGACGCCGGGGCGGTTGTTCTCCACCAGCGCGTCGGCCTTGACGGCGAGCCGGCGCACGAGGTCGCGGCCGTGCTCCTTCTTGACGTCGATTACGATGCTGCGCTTGTTGCGGTTGAAGTTGAGGAACGCCGCCGTCACGCCGTTCTTCACCGGCCGCCCGATGCGGCGCATCGAGTCGCCCTCGGGCGGTTCGATTTTGACCACGTCGGCACCGAGGTCGCCGAGCAGCATCGTACAGAATGGGCCCGATATGACCGCGGTCAGATCGAGAACGCGAAAACCAATCAGTGGTCCGTCAGGCATATGGGCAAATCCTCGAGTGCACGCCGAATATAGCCCGCCTTGACCTGCTGAGTCACGGTGTTCGGCCGTTCTTCGGCAAGGTCAACGGTGATAGAGAACGGCACGGGAAAAATCGCGGGGCGGAGGAATCGCCGCAACGAATCGCGGTCAAACCAAAATCACAATCTAATGCGCGGGCGGCTTCGGCACGTCCATTCCGTACGCGACCTTCAGATCGTCACCGTTGAACGGATAGACGTGCACCATCCATCCGAAGGCCATCGGCAGGAAATGTCCGCTGGCCGCGTTGCAAGTTGCCTCGTCCACGATCTTGCCGGCAAAGCCGAAGCGTCCATCGGCGAGGAACCCAACCTTGTGGTTGATTTCGATTGCCGCCGGATTAGCCGCGACCGGAATCATCCCCGGCATATCCGCGCGATCTGCGCCCACGTCGCCGCGCAGCAGGTCTTGCAGCGTAATCCCTTCGGGCAGGCAGATATTCACGTGCGCATGCCATCGGCAGACGCTGAGCGGGATCATCTGGTCGAGCTGGTCGGCGGTGTCGCCGGCCGGCGCGCTATACATCGCGCCCACCAGTACGTAACCGCCGTCCGTGCCGCGCGAGTAGAGCAGCGAGCCGGGGCGAGCCGGATCGAAGTGTCCCTGATATTCCTGGCCCGCAGCCCTATAGTCGGTGAAGTGATAAACCGCCTGCGGAATGCCGGGCAGGAAAATCTGGTAGCCCTGGGCGAGCGCGACGCGGTAATCGCGGTACGGCTTGAGCGCGCGGCGCAGTGTATCGAGGATGTAGTTGGCGCGCTCGATATCGCTCGGAGTCGCGGCGCGCGTCGGGGTCAGCACCATGTGCGCGCTCATGTCCATGTGCGCGCCCATCGCATTAGGCGCGTCCGAACCGCCCATCGCGGCCATGTCGTGCGCAGCCGCCGGCACGATCATGATCGACATCGAAAGTGAGAGCGCTACGAGCAGCGCGAGCGCCATTGTCGGCGACAGCACGTTCGCCAGTCTCAAGTCGATAGTTTTCATCTGTATGCCGCCGAGCGCGCGCGAGTTCAGTCGTTGCCCCCGCGCAGCCGCGCGTGTTTGAGCGCGGGCAGTTCGCTTCTCACCCGCTCGAGGTAGTCGAGATCAAGCGGCGCTACCACCACGCCTTCCTGATCGGCCGCGCGCGCGAGGACGCGGCCCCACGGATCGACGATCATGGAGTTCCCGTAGTCGCTGTATCCCTTCGCATTGGGGCCCCACTGCGCGGGTGCGACGAGGTAGGCCTGGTTTTCGATCGCACGCGCGCGAATCAGGGTTTCCCAATGCGCCTCGCCGGTCGGGAAGGTGAAAGCGCTCGGCACCATGATGATTTGCGCGCCGGCAAAGGCGAGGCGCCGGTACAACTCGGGAAAGCGGATGTCGTAGCAAACCGAGAGGCCGATTTCGCCGAGCGGCGTCGACGCGGAGACCACGGCGGTGCCGGGGAGCTTCGACTCCGACTCGCGGATCGTGACGCGTCCGGGCAAATCGACGTCGAAGAGATGAATCTTGCGATACACTGCGAGCCGCGCGCCGTCGGGACCGAAGAGGACCGAGGTGTTGTAGTTCCTGGTTTGATCGGGCGCGCGCTCGGTGATCGATCCCGCGACCAGATGGATCTGGAGTTCGCTCGCAAGCCGCGCCATCCGGCTCAGCGATTCGCCCTCGAGCGACTCCGCGGCCGCGCTCTCTTCCGCGCGTTTGCCGCGCCAGTTGAACATCTCGGGGAGGGCGACCAGGTTGACGCCGCGCGCCGCCGCGACCCGAATCAGTCGCTCGGCGCGCTCGAGATTATCCGTCTTGTTGGCTCCAGCGGCCATCTGGATTGCTGCCGCGAGATAAGTCATCGCCGATACGCCCTCCCTGTGGGTGGCAATTATCGCGCTTTGTGTCAGCTATTAGTAGTGGCGAACTTTTCGCGAAAATGGCGTCGCAGAGCCAGAATCAGTAGCGCGGAGTCGAGGGGTCCGCCGTCTCCGACCAGGCGTCGATTCCGCCGGCGAGATTCTTCACCTGCTCGAAACCCATCCGGATCAGGTACATCGCGACCTGCGCGCTGCGAATCCCATGATGGCACACCACGACCGTCTCGCGGTCGGGATCAAGCTCCTGAAGCCGCGCCGGCACGTCACCCATCGCGATATGAGTGGCGCCGGGGAAGGGCGCCAGCGCAAGTTCCTCGGGTTCGCGCACGTCGAGGATGAAAACGCGCTCGCCTCGATCGATACGCGCCTTCAACTCGGGCGGCTCGATTTCCCGGAGCTCAGCCATTCTAATTCGAGATTGGGCGCGCGGGGAGAGCAGCCAGGCTACTCCCGCTGCTCGAAGGTCATCAGCTCGACTTTGGAATAGTGCGGAAGCTCGGAGCCGGGAACCTGGAACGCGAAGGTGTCGGTCTCGCCCGGCTTAAGCGGCGTGAAATGCGGCTTCTCGTCGAGGAGGCGCTGAACTTCGGCATCGTCGTTGAGGCTCGCCGCTTTCAGATTGAACATCCGCTCGGTGTGAAGCACGCGGCCGTCCTTGTCTTCGAACGCGAATATCAGCTTTACGTAATCGATCGGCACCGGGGTGACGTTGGTGATTTTGCCGGCCACCACCAGGCTCGGGGGGATGCAGCAGGAGCGCTGAATATGATCGTCGGTGACGGCGACCTTGAGGCTTTTGTTGGGCAGCACCTGGGTCAGCGGATGGTCCCAGATTGCTTTGTAAGACGGCAGATTATGGTAGTCGGCAGCGCCATCCTTGATGGTCACGTGAGTGCCGGCCAGGGCGGCGCCGGTGCCCAGGGCGGCAACAGTTGCCGCAATGGAAGCGATCGCGATGAGCTTGTTCATGATGGCGTCCCCACTCAGCCGATCTTGGTAGAGCAGTTCCGCAATGTCAATCTGTTAGTTCGGGCACGGACGTTGCGCTGATGAGTATCGCTGAAGATGCCAGGTTCATGGAGCGCGCACTCGCCGAGGCGCGCCGCGCCGCCGTCGCCGGTGAGGTCCCGGTGGGTGCGATCGCGGTTCTCGAGGGCCGCGTCGTTGGCGTGGGTCATAACTGTCCGATCGCGCTCAAGGATCCGACCGCGCATGCCGAGATCGTTGCGATCCGCGCGGCCGCCGCGGAGCTCAAGTCGTACCGGCTGGACGGCGTCGCGGTGTTCGTCACGTTGGAGCCATGCGTGATGTGCGTCGGCGCGATGATAAACGCGCGCATCGCGCGGCTGGTCTACGGCGCTCGCGACGCGAAGGCGGGCGCGCTCGGATCGGTCTACGACATCGGCCGCGACGGCCGCTTGAATCACACCATCGAGGTTCAGGGCGGAGTCCGCGCGGCCGAATGCGCGGATCTGTTGACCGGCTTCTTCAAATCACGCCGCGCCTGAGTTCGTGGTCTGGATCGAGGTTCGAATCGCAGCGACGCCGCCCGCGCCTCGTCACTAACCTGCGACCGCGTCGCAGGAGCGATTTTTCTAAGCACTTTCTCCCGCCGCACTAAGTACTTTTTCCCACCCTTCTAGTTGAATTTCTGATTACGCGCCCCGATCCGATCACTTAAGGTCGCTGAAGTCTGGCCTGCAAAAGCTCGCGTGGAAGCGGACCGCGCAAGCAGAGCAGGAATTGCGAAGGGACCGATGTCCAACCGGACCGGTGCCCGAGGGGACCGATGGCCAGCTTTACTCATCCCGCGCGCGCGCCCGAAGAAATGGCGGCCCAGGCCGCCGGCGCGAGGTCCGATGCGCGGCGATGGAACGGGGGAGTACGTCTGGAAACGCTCGCCAACCTGGCTCATGAGCTGCGAACGCCGATTCAGGTGTTGCTTGGTTATCTCGACATCCTGCGCGAGGAGCTGTCCGACGCGCTCGAAGCGCGTCCGCGCAAGATCATCGATCGGATCAACGCGAACGCCCACGACCTGGCGCAGACCGTCGAGAACGTGATGGAATTTGCGCTCGCCGGCGCGAAGGCCGAGGCCTCAACCGATGAGGAGATTTCGATCCGCGAACTGCTTGCGGATATCACTCCGGCGCTCGAGGCGGCGAACCATGGCAAGGGACTGACGGTTGAGTTCAACCTCGACGCCGCGCCGGACGCGATCCGCTCGCGTCCGCGTGCGATTCGCTCGATCCTGCTCAACCTCGCCGTCAACGCAATCAAGTTCACCGACATTGGGATGGTCCAAATCGTCGTGCGAGGCGCGCCGGCGTCGGCGCCGCAAGACAGCATCGGATTCGGACACGCAATCGAATTCGAGGTGCGCGATACCGGGCCCGGGATCGATCCGGCGTTTATCGCGCGCGCGTTCCAGACTTGCGCGCAGCTTTCACACGGGAGCGCACGGCGCCATCGCGGGATGGGCCTCGGGCTGGCGGTAGTGCAGCGCAACGTGGAGGCATTGGGCGGCGAGCTCGGCGTCGAGACGGCGCCAAACGCAGGCTCGACGTTCAGGGTGCGAATCCCACTCGCCGTCCCGCCAATCCGCCACCGTCGCTAGCGATCCGCAACCGGCGCCAGCGACCTGCAACTCAGTCTGAATCTCGACTGCGCGCTCAGCAGCAATGGTTGGGATGCCGATGCTTTTCCGCGAGCGCCGCCTTGACTGCGCGGATCCGCTCGCGCCGCGGCAGGCTCATCAGCGCGGCCGATTCGGTTCCAAATCGAACTCCGGCGCCGTTTAGCCGATGCAGCTCGTGCGCAATCGCGCGGACGATCGCAGTTATTTCCATCGCTGCCGCCCACGCTATCAGCCTGGCGCGAATTGCGCGCGGTGCGTCTGCTCCAAGCCGCTTCCAGAGCCTCATGCCGCTGCCTCCGCTGTGTCGCGCGCGCCGATGCGTGGGCCGAGAATCAATTTCGTCCACACCCGTATCGAGTCGGCCAGGATTATCAGCACCACTGCGATGAAGAACGCCGTGACGACAGCGTCGATGCGATCGTTCCAGATGAGCCGGCCGATTTCCGCGGCGCGCGCCGCCGTCAGTCCCGGCGCGATGAGTTCGGCTTTGAGCTGCGCCACGTGAGCGAGGAAGCCCACGTTCGGCATCGGGCTGAGAATTTTTTCGAATCCCGCCGTCATGGTGACCGCGACCAGCCACGCCAGCGGGATCATCGTTACGAATGCGTAACGCGCTTTACCCTGGCGGACCATCGCGCTGGTCGCGACGCATAGCGCGATGGTGGCGAGCATCTGGTTTGCGATTCCGAACAGCGGCCACAGCGAGTTGATTCCGCCGAGCGGATCGACGGTGCCGAAGTACAGGAAGTAGCCCCAAGCGGCGACCACCAGCGCCGAGGTCGCGACGATGTTCGGATACGCCGAAGTGTTGGCGAGTGGCGCATAAAGGTTGCCGAGCAGGTCCTGCAGCATGAAGCGGGCGACGCGGGTGCCGGTGTCGAGCGTGGTCAGGATGAACAGCGCCTCGAACATGATCGCGAAATGGTACCAGAGCGCCATCAAGGCGTGGCCGCCGAGCGAGTGCGCGAAGATTTGCGCCATCCCGACCGCGAGCGACGGCGCTCCGCCGGTGCGTGCGTAGAGTGTCTGTTCGCCGACCGCCGCGGCAAGCTCATGCATGTGCGCGTCGGTCACCGCATAGCCCCACGAGGAAATTTTCTCGCACGCCGCGGGGCCCGAGCCCACCACGCCTTGCGGGCTGTTGATCGCGAAGTACACGCCGGGCTGCAGCATCACCGCCGCGATCATCGCCATCACGGCGACGAACGACTCCACGATCATTCCGCCATAGCCGACCAGGCGCGCCTCGCGCTCGTGCTCGAGCATCCGCGGCGTGGTGCCCGAAGAAATCAACGAATGGAATCCCGAGATGGCGCCGCAGGCGACGGTGATAAACGCGAACGGGAACACCTTGCCGCCGAAGATCGGGCCCATCCCGTCGGTGAACTGGGTCAGCGGCGGCATCAGCGCGCGCGGATGCAGCGCGACGATTCCCACCGCCAGTGCCGCGACCGTGCCGATCTTCACGAAGGTCGAGAGGTAACCGCGCGGCGCGAGCAGCAGCCAGATGGGGAGCACCGAAGCGAGGAATCCGTAGCCGATGATCCACAGCGCGAGCGCCGGCGCGTCCATCTGAAAGTAATGGCCGAAGCTGAAATTCTCGACGTAGCCGCCGCCGACCACCGCGATCGCAATCAGCACGACGCCGATCGCAGTCGCTTCGAGGAGGCGGCCGGGCCGGATCAGGGTCATGTAGATTCCGACCACGATCGCGATCGGCACGGTGGCCGCGACGCTCGAGGTCGCCCACGCGCTGTGCTTCATCGCGTTGACCACCACCAGCCCGAGCACCGCGATCAGGATGACCATGATCATCATCACGCCGAACAGCGCGGTGATGCCGCCGACCGGGCCGATCTCGTCGGAGGCCATCTTGCCGAGCGAGCGGCCGTCGCGCTTGAGCGAGTAGCCGAGGATCACGAAGTCCTGGACGCATCCGCCGAGCACCGCGCCAACGATGATCCAAATCGTCGAGGGCAGATAGCCGAACTGGGCGGCGAGCACCGGACCGACCAGCGGGCCGGGTCCTGCGATCGCGGCGAAGTGATGGCCGAAGGTGACCCACTTCTGGGTCGGGACGTAGTCGCGCCCGTTATTGAGGCGGACGGCGGGAGTCGGATTCGCGTCGTCGAGCTCGAGGACGCGGTCGGCGATGAAGCGGGAGTAGAAGCGATAGCCGACTGCGTAGACGCAGACCGCGGCGATGAGGAACCACAGCACGCTCGGATGCGACTCGCCGCGCGCGAGCGCGATCACGGCCAGGCCGGATGCGCCGGCCGCCGCAATCGCGATCCAGACAAGAATTCGCGCCGCCTTCACGAGGCGCTTTTAGTAGGGACAGGTGCAGGCGCGCAAGAGGCGTGCGATGGGGCGGCGCGGGAAACGCTGGACGCGCTGTAGGCGCGGCGCCGCGATTGCGGGAAACTTCAGCGGCTGCGGCCGGCGCTACGGAATCTGGTTGGGCTTGACGTCGACCGGCTTGGTTTCTTCGGCCTTAGCCTGGGTCTTGGAGGCGTCTTCCGGCTCGTTGATGGCCTTCTTGAAGTCCTTGACCGCCTTGCCCAACGCACCGCCGACGTCGCCGAGTTTGCTGGGCCCGAAGATGATCAGGACGATCACCAGCAGGATCAGCAGATGGGTTGGCGCAAATAGATCTCCCATATATCGCTCCGAGTCAGCCGCGTTCGACGACTCTTCGATGAGTCTATAACTCGCCTCTTATCATTGCTACGGCCCTATATTGATGGCCTTATCCTGATGCGTTTGCGAGGGGCGCTCGGCTACGGGCCTTCGCCGCCCCGTGGCGGCGTTGCCGCCCAGGTGCTTTTCCAGTGAAGCGACGTCAGAAGACATCCAGCGCCGAGGACTACGCGACCGCCGAAGCCGCGTCGCAGCGCGTGCGAACGCTGCTACCCGCTAAGCTGTTCCAGCAGCGCCTTGGCGTCTTTCAGGTCGGCGGTGTCGAAGCCCTCGGTGAACCAGTTGTAGATTTCGGCGAGCATGGTGCGCGCGTCGTCGCGCTTGCCTTGCCTGTCGAGCAGCCGTGCGAGGCTCGTAGTCGCGCGCAACTCGTATGCTTTCGAGCCGATGCGCCGGGCGACGGCGATCGTCTCCCGAAAATCGCCGGCCGCCTTGGTTTCGTCGCCGCGTCGTAGGTGCAACTCGCCGCGCCACCACAACACATAAGGCAAACGGATTTGCATTTCTCCAACGGCGAAGAAGTCTTGCTCGATCGTTGCGAGCGCTTCTTCCAGTTGACCCGCACGCGCCAGCGCCTCAATCAACGCGGGGATTGCCAAACTGCGGAAGAACGTCACGGATGAAACGAGTCCGGCGCGAATTAGCGCGAGGCCTTCGTCAGTCCGACCTTGCTCGGCCATCGCCCAGCCGCGATAAACCGAGCCGATGGTTCCAAATTGGGCGAGTTGTTGTTCGCTCGCGAGCGTGCAGAGGCGTTCGGCGACTTCATCCACGTTGCCAGGCTCGCGAAGGTCCATGTAAAAACTGCTTGCGAGCATGAGCGAGATCGCCATATGTGTGGGGCTCTTCAAACGCTCGGACAAGGAAATCGACTCGCGAATTTTCGCTCGCCCCTGATCGGCGCTCCCAAAATGCCACAACACCATGCCGATTTGCGAAAGCGCCACGACATGAGGGTCTCCCTGAATGCTCCCGGACCAGTCGGCCTCGTTGTATGACGTGATCGCCGCCGCATAATGTTGCATCGCCTGAGTCAGCTCGCCGCGCATCGCGAAGAAGATCCCCTGAAAGAAGTGGGCCAGTGTCAAACCCTTGCGACTCCCGCCGCGCTGGGCAATTTCCAGCATTTGTTCGGCGATCTGCTGCTTGGCAGTCCATTCGCCCTGCCCCGAGGTCGAGTCCCAAGCGGCGCTCAACACCAGTATGAGTTGCTCCGGGTTGCCCGTCATTTCGCCCAGCTCCCGCATGCGTCTGCTCGCCCGCTCACTCTCACCCGTGAAGGGGCCGCCCATAATTGCGAGCACCTGATAAAGTGCGGACTGGAGATTGAATTCGCGGTTCATGCGCTCGGGAGTCTCGGGGGTCGTGCTCAGAGCGGCAATCGCCTGACTCAAATGAATCTCGGCTTCCCTGAAAGCGCCGCGCATCATTGCCTGCTGGCCCGCGCGGTCCAAGTACTCGACTGTTTTTTCGGTGTTCGCGCTGCGCCGTAGTGGTGAGCGAGCTGGCTCAGATGATCGTCGATTGATTGAGCGAATGTCGCTTCCATGGCGGAACCGATTCGTTCGTGAAGCAGCTTTCTGCGCTCGACCAGCACCGACTTGTATGCCACCTCCTGAGTGAGCGCGTGCTTGAAGGTGTACTCGATATCGCCGGCGGCAGGCTGTTCGTAGATGAACTCGGCAAGCTGGAGATGATGAAGCATGCGGTCCAGCTCGTTCTCCGATTTACCAACCACCCTTTGCAAAAGCCCAAACGCAAATTCTCTTCCGATCACCGCCAGCGTCTGCAGCAGATCCTTCTCATCCGCCGGCAGACGATCGATACGCGAGGCGAGGATGTCCTGCACAGTCGGCGGAATCTTCAACTCCGCCAGCGGCTTGACGAGCTTGATGCCTCCGTTGCGCACCAGCGCGCCGTCATCCAGCAGCACCTCCACTGTCTCTTCCATGAAGAACGGGTTGCCCTCGGTCTTGTCGATGATGAGGTGTTTGAGCGGCCCCAGCTCGGCATTGTCTCCCAACAAGGACTCGAGCATTTCGTCGGCGCTCTCTTTTCCGAGCGGGTCGAGCCGCAACTGCGTGTAATAGGTCTTACTGTTCCACTGATGCGAGTATTCGGGCCGATAGTTAACCAGCAACAGAATCTTCGCCGTTCCGATTGAGTCTGCGAGCAGGTTGAGCAGCGCCTGTGTTTCGTCATCGATCCAGTGCAAGTCCTCGAAGATTACCATCAGCGGCTGGTTGAGCGACTCGCGGATCAGGATGCGCTTGATCGCCTCGAGCGTGCGCCGCTTCCTTACCTCGGCCGGCATCTGCATAAGCGGATCGCCGGCATCGATTAGGCCGAGCAGCGCCAACAGGTATGACAGGGTGTCTTCCAGCGCCCGGTCCAAGGTGAGGACGTTGCCGGTCACTTTTGCGCGGCGGGCGCGGGCGTCGTCATCCGAAGCGATCCTGAAATATCCGTGCAGTAGATCAATTACCGGCAAATAGGCGCTTGCCTTGCCGTGCGAGACCGAGAAAGTCTCTAGCACCATCCATCCGGACTGGGAGACCGCCTTGAACTCGAATATCAGGCGCGACTTGCCGACTCCCGGCTCCGCCATCGCGGCGACGATCTGCCCGTGACCGGCCTTCGCCTGTTCCGCCGCGGTCTTCATCCCCTCCATCTCGCGATTGCGCCCGACGAACTTGGTAAGTCCGCGCCCAGCCGATCGCTGGAGCCGCGTCCGCAGCGGTCCCAGCCCCGCCACCTCGAAAACGTTGACCGGCTCGCTGACGCCTCTGACCTTGGTTGCGCCGAGCGGTTTTAGAATGAAATAGCCTTCGCACAGCTTGCGGGTCGTTTCGCTCGCCACGATCGACCCGGTACGCGCGATACTCTGCAGGCGCGATGCGAGATTGGTGGTATGCCCGATGGGCGTGTATTCGACCTGTGTCGCGCCGGTCGCTATAGAGCGGACCACGACTTCGCCAGTATTTACGCCAACGCGAATCTCTACCGGTGCGCGGCCTTCAGCTTGCAGCTTGGCCCCATAGCGACGTAGCTCCTCCTGCATGCGAAGTGCTGCGTAGAGCGCGCGTTGCGGATGATCCTCATGCGCGACAGGCGCGCCGAAAAGCGCGAAGATGCCATCGCCGGTCGATTGCACGATGTAGCCGTCGTAGCGGCGCACCGCGTCGATCATCAGCTTCAAGGCGGGATCGACAATTGCCCGCGCTTCTTCGGGATCGAGATCCTGCTCCAACTCGGTCGAGCCCTTGATGTCGGCGAACAGCGCGGTGACCGTCTTGCGCTCACCGTCGAGCGCTTCCGGTGAGCTGCTCTCCGGCGCGACGCGCACGCCGGAGGCTGACCCGGGCGGCGACGAAGTTGCGGCTGCTGCGCCCGTACCGTTGGTAAGTGGAGCGCCGCACTTGCCGCAGAAGTCGGAGGCCGGCGGGTTTTCCGCCTTACATTTCGCGCAGTGTTTGGCGAGCGCGGTCCCGCACTTCGCGCAGAAGTTATTGGTCGAGGGATTATCCGTCCCGCATTTTGAGCAGCGCATCGGCGGACCCCCGCGAACCAGGCGTCCGGCCTATTTGTAGCACTCAACCTCCGCTACCGACCAGCCGGCTGGTGGTCTCCAGTCAACCGGCGGTCAGAAGACGTCCAGCGTCGGAATCTTCGCGGTGGCTCTGACACAGTCCCAGAGATAGATGGCGAGGCCGAGGTCTCCGGTCCATAGCGAATACTTGCGCTGTCCGTGTTTCCGGACCGCACTCTCGCATCGGTCGATCGCATGCATCGCGAAGGCGCGCGCACGCTCGAGCCATTTGTGATCGCCGGTTCGTGCGTGGAGTTTCAGGAACGCGTAGCCGTTGCCCGCCGCGCCGTGGCACAGGACAGGAAATTTGACCGGCGGGCCGGCGCTCCACACGAGCTCGCCGGCCTGCTGCAACAACGCGTCAATCGGCCAACGTGAATCGCCGGGAAACTCGGCCATGCAGCTAATGACGCCGGGAGCGCCGGTGCAGTGTTGGACGAACAAGGGCAGCGGCGCCGGCCGTGTCGTTGGTCCGACGTTGTTGGGCCAGTTCGCAAATTCCCCTTCGCTCACCGCGGTGGCGCGCAGCGTTTCATAAATTCGCCGCAGCGATTCGTCCCGACGATCGGGCGGCAGCAGATGACGCCCGCGGAGCATCGGAAACGCGTTGCCGACGAAGCCGTGCCACGCTCCGATCCGCCATTCGGAGACGCCATAGAGATCATGCGTCCACAGATGGCAGCGAAGTTCGTCCACATACTCCCACTGATTCCAAAGCGCCTCGAAACCGCGGAGAAACAGTTCCTTCCAGCGCGACTCGCCGGTGCGCTCATGCATGAACAGCGCGACGAGCATGGTGCCGGCCGATCCCCACGCCAAACCGCGCGGGTCGCCGATCTTCGCCTCGATAGCAGCATGGAGCTGCCGCGCGAGATCATCGGATGGCGCCAGCTTCCAATGGAGCAGCAGAATCCCGGTCTCACCCATCATGTACGATGCGAGCTCGTCTCCAAGGTATTTGCGCACGTCGTCGTATTTGCGGAGGTCGTCGCGATGGCGCCGGGCCAGGTCGCGCACCGTCGGAGGGTAGTCGCGCCCGAGTGGTACTGCGCCAGTCTCAGCGAGGTAGTTGAGCGCCCAGATGACACCCGCCACGCCATGGTAGAGCGTCTTCAGCGAGTCGGGAGGGCGTTCGGGCGAGCGATCGAACGGATGGACGGGCCAGAGGTTTTCCGGATCGAAGCTACCGTGCGTGTCGGCGGCGATTTGTTCGATTTCCGCACGCGCGCGCGCTTCGCTCCAGGGCGCGCCGATTAGCGGCTCGTGTCGTTCCGTTTCATAGAGCGGCACTGATCGGACTCTCTCTCAAGTCGGTTGCGGAGAGGTCAGTTCAAAATTACGCGGAGCGGGCGGGAGGCTCGTGATGCGCGCCGGTGGTGACGCCGTTGCCGTCGAGGTGGTAGCGCTGCACCTTGCGATACAGCGTCGAGAGATGAATGCCGAGCGCCTGCGCCGCCCTGACCTTGTCGCCCTCGACCTTTTCGAGTACCCGCCTGATGTGCTCGCGCTCGAGCTCCTCGAGCGTCAGGCCGGAGTTCTCGATACTGACGGTGACCGGCGAGGTGCTGCGCAGCTTCTCGGGCAAGTCGTGCGAGTGGATGACGTCGGTCTCAGCGAGAATCGCGGCGCGCTCGACGCTGTTCTCGAGCTCGCGCACGTTGCCGGGCCACGGATAGTTTATCAGCAGGCGCATCGCGCCCTTGGAGAAGCGCATCGCGGATCGATTGAGCGACTTCTCGTACTTGCGCAGGAAATGGTTGGCGAGCAGCGGGATGTCGTCCTTGCGATCACGCAGCGGGGGCAGAACGATATTGATCACGTTGATGCGGTAGAGCAGTTCCTCGCGAAAACGGCCGGCCTTGACCTCATTGTCGAGGTTGCGATTGGTGGCGCAGATGACGCGGACGTCGAACGCGATCGGGTCGTTGGAGCCGAGCGGGTAGCACTCCCGCTCCTGGAGCGCGCGCAGCAGTTTTACCTGCAACGCCAGCGGCATCTCGCCGATCTCGTCGAACAGGACGGTGCCCTTGTCGGCGGCCTTGAGCAGGCCCATCTTGTCCTGCGAGGCGCCCGTGAAGGCGCCCTTCTTGTAGCCGAATAGCTCGCTCTCGAGGAGATTCTCGGGCAGCGCGCCGCAGTTGACCGGCAGGAAACGGCCGTTGCCGCGGTCGGAGGTGAAATGAATCGCGCGCGCGACCAGCTCCTTGCCGGTGCCCGACTCTCCGGTGATGAGCACGCTGGAATCGGTGCGCGCCACCTTTTCCATCATGCGGAAGACTTCTTCGAGCGGGTCGCTTTTGCCGATGATCGCTTCGAAGCGGTACTTCTCGCGCAGTTCCTGGCGCAGGAAGCGGTTTTCGTGGAACAGCTTCTTCTGCTCGAGCGCGTTGCGGACCACTTTTTTCAGATGATCGTTGGCGAAGGGCTTGGTGATGTAGTCGTAGGCGCCCTTGCGCAGCGCCTCGACCGCGGTCTCGACGCTCGCGTAGGCGGTGACGATGATGCCCATCACCTCGGGGTCGAGCTCGCGGATGCGGCCGAGCAAGTCGAGTCCGCTGCCACCGCTGGTCAGGTTAAGGTCGAGAATCGCGAGGTCGATTTGTTCTTTTTCGAAGATGGCGTAGGCGACTTCAGCCGACGGCGCCTCGAACACTTCGTAGCCCTCGCTCCTGGCGAGCTGCACGATGATCGATCGCATCAACGGTTCGTCCTCGACGACCATGATGCGATAAGGACCGCGCGCCGGCGCGCTCCATGCGGGCTCGAGGCTCATTGAATGGCGGCGGGTCGCTCGGGATGGGCGGCTTCCTCATGCGCGGGCAGGAATATCGTGACTGCGGTGCCCTTGCCGACTTCGCTCTCGATCCGGATCCTGCCGTGATTGGCGAGAATAATCCGCTGACAGAGTGAGAGGCCGAGGCCAACGCCGGCGCCCGAGGGCTTGGTGGTGAAGAACGGATCGAACACCCGTTCGAGGTTTTCGCGCGCGATGCCGATGCCGTTGTCGACGATCTTGATCATGATTGCCATAACGCGGTCGCCATCGATCGCGGGTTTATTTTTGGTGATAACCGTAATGGTGCCGCCACCCTCACGCTGATGCATCGCGTCGGCGGCGTTGAACAGCAGGTTCAGGAGCACTTGCTGGATTTCGTTGTCGTCGGCGAAGGCGGGTTTCAAGTCGGACGCGAGCTGCGGCTCGAGCTTCACCCCATTGAAGCGTTTGTTGTAGGTAACCAGGCGCAGCGTTTCGGTGATGAGTGCGTTGACCTCGACGACCTGGTGATGCGCGATCGCGGGGCGCGCGAAATTCACCAGATCCTTGAGCGTCCCGGAGATGCGGGTGATCTGCGAGAGAATAGTGTGCAGCGTCTGGCGGCGCTGCTCGTCCGGCTCGTCGATCAGCAGCGATTGCACCAGCGACGAAATGGAGGCGAGCGGATTGTTAACTTCGTGCGCGACGCCCGCGGAGAATGTGCCGGCGGTGGCGAGCCGTTCGGTCTTGAGCAGCGTGTCCATCATCTCGCGACGATGGGTCACGTCGCGGAGCACCATCTGGATGAATTCCTTGTTGCCGGAGCGAATCAGCGCCGAGTTGACGTCGAAAAAATACGGGCCCAGCGGCCAATCCGGGCTCAGATCGGAGCCGTTCTCGACCACCCGCTGCAGATGCTTCAACACCTCGCCCTGGTATTCCGGCGGAACCATCTCGACCAGCGGCGTGCCGATATGCACGTCGACCGAGTGTCCAGCCTCGGCTTCTTCCAATTTGTGCATTCCTTCGGCCGCCGCGTTGTATCCGATGAGCTTCCAGGTGCCCGGCTCGATTTCGTAAATGAGGTCGGCGGACTGGTTGATCGAGTTGCGGTACTTTTCCTCCGACGCGCGCAGCGCCGCCTCGCGCGACTCGATGTAGAACTGCGAGACCATCAGGCGCCGCTCGTCGATCGAAGCGACCACCACGTCGCGCACCCGCTCCATCCGCGAGCCGCGCATCTTGGCGCGCACGTGCTCGAGGATTATCTGCTTGAGCGCGATGTGGATGGTGTTGAACTGCGAGGGCTTGGCCTGCGCCAGCATCCCCTCCTGGCAATGCCTGCGCAGATAAACGTAGGTCGCGATGTCATCGGGATCGCGCAGATGGCCGATTAGCCGGATCAGCGAGTTCGACATGTTGCTGCGCATGGGGACCAGTTCTTCTTTTTCGCGATGCCGACCCATGATCGTCTCGACCGCATCCATCCACTGATCGCGGATGCCGTCGAAGTGGCTGTCGATAAGGTCCGCCGCCATCGCGCGCGACTCGAGACTGGCCGGCTCGCGACTATAGATTGGTCCGAAGATCCGTTTCAGCGACTCCTCGATAACGTTCAATTGCTGGCGAATGGTCTCGAGCTCCTCAGGCGTGGTCGTCAGGACCGCATCGTCTGGCTGGCGATGGGTTTTGGTTTGCGACACACCGGAGCAGCCACAAGTTCTCGCTAGTTTCATTGGGTTGATTTCCCGCAGTGGAAGTTTGGCGTTGGGTGATGGCGATTAGGTGAGGTTAAATCAAGATGTGGTGCGTCAGCGCCCGCCCGAAAGGGTCTCGCCACGTGCTCGACATATAACATTCGCAATTTAGGCAATCCAGCAACTCTCGCGTCTGTCTAAAGCTAACCATTTTGCCTCCTGTTCGCACCCTGCAAAGCGCTCGACACCTCGGGTTCACGACCGCGCAAAACGTAGAGGCCTCATCCCAATTGGTCTGCGAAATTTCGTTGAGATCGGAAATTTCCTCGCAAACATTGGGGTTTTCTTGTGGCATGGCTCTCGCTGTTACGGCCTTAGACACGAGGCCCGAAAAACGTGATCGCCCACACCTCCGACTCCTCCAACAGCGTCCAGACGCACGGCAAATTCTTTTCCAGGGCAGGCCAGAAGTTTTTCCTGAAGGCGATGCGCCTGCGCGAGGTCGGCGGCACGCTCGACTTCGAGCAGAAGGTCGCGCTGTGCCGGCGCTTCGATGAACTGAAGTCGCGGCATACCACGGGCCTTATCCTCACCGAGGCGCAGGCTAATCCTGTCCTCGATCTCGCGGGACAGGTCGGCCTGCTCGCGATGATCGAGTTGGCTGTCACGCCGGACGAGCTTACCGACCGGCGCCACTTTGGCGGCGCGCTGTCGCGCATCGCGCAGATCGCGCATGTGTTCGCCGGACGTCCTGGCCTCCTCGGCTATCTGATCGATTGTCCGATTCGCCAGGACGAAATCCGCGTGCACGGCTTGAACGTGCTGCGCCGCCGGCTGCGCACGCTGATCAAGACGATTAAGGGCCGCGACGCGCATGCGATGGTCGCGATCAAGCATCGCCCCGCGACCCGCGCGCTCGCGATGCTCGACGAAGATTTGATTTACGCCGAAGTCTCCGCGCTCGACGCGCTCGAGCTGCACGACTTTGTCGTTTCGATGCACAACCTCGCGGAAGCCCGGCCCGTCATCATCGAGTTCGCGCAAACCTCGCCGGGGCAGGACGAAGCGGTGGCGGTTGCGTTCGGTACAGGTGCGGCAGGAGTGGTAGCTCCGCCGGTTCCCGTCCCGGCGTCATCTGATTGGCTCGGCGTGAGGATGCTCAAGGCGGACGACTTGATGCCGTTCGTGACGCTCAACGGCACCTGCCCGCCGCGCCTGGCGCGCTCTCCGATGGTCTCGATAGTTATCTGCGCCTACAACGCGGAGCGCACCATGCTCGCGTGCATGGAGTCGCTCAGGAAGCTCGACTATCCCAACTATGAAGTCGTGATCGTCGATGACGGCTCGCGCGACCGCACCGCGGAAATCGCGGCGGCCTTCCCGGAGTTCCGCCTCATCCGCCAGCCCAACAAGGGTCTCAGCGTGGCGCGCAACGTCGGACTGTATGCCGCGCGCGGCGAGATTATCGCCTACACCGACTCGGACTGCGTGGTCGATCCGCACTGGCTCACCCTGATGGTGCGCGCGTTGAACGAGGGCGGGCTCGACGGCTGCGGTGGTCCGAACTACGCGCCGCATGAAGAGGGCAAGGTGCAGGCGTGCGTCGCCGCGTCGCCCGGCGCTCCGTGCCACGTGCTGGTCGACGAGGGACGCGCCGAGCATCTCGCGGGCTGCAACATGATCTTCACCAAGTCGGCGCTGCTCAAGGTCGGTGGATTCGATCCGCAGTTCACCGCGGCCGGCGACGACGTCGACGTATGCTGGCGGATGCTGGATGCGTCGCTGAAGCTGGGCTTTTGTCCGTCGGCGTTCGTATGGCATTTCCGCCGCAACACCATCAAGGCTTACTACGGCCAACAGCGCGGCTATGGCCGTGCCGAGGCGATGCTCTACGCTCGCTATCCCGAGCGCTTCAACACGCTCGGCCAGATAAAGTGGCGCGGCACCATTCCCGGCCTGGCGCGCACGGTGCCGGGCGGCTCGCGCCAGCGCGTGCGATGGTCTGTGGTGCGGCCGGGCTTGCAGACGGTGTTCGATCCCGCGCTTTCGGTCGCGGGCTTCCTGCCGCAGACGCTGGAGTGGGCGATTTTCTGGGAGCTCGCCGCGATAGCCAGCTATTTCGCCGGATGGTCCGTCATCCCCGCGTTAACGATGCAACTTCTCGGCTTGGTGTGGGCGCTCTATTACGCGTGGCACGCGCCGGTCGAGAAATGCCATGATAGTTTCACCTCGCGGTTGCTCATCACGTTCCTCGCTTATACCGGTCCCATGACCCGCACCATTACCCGCTATAAAACCCTGGCTCGCGCGATGAGCCGCAAGGGCACCGAGACGCCTGCGCGCCAGCGCCCGCAGATCGACTGGCGCGGCCGCGCAATCAAGCTCGCCTACTGGAACGAGCAGTACATCACGCGCGACGCGCTGCTCGACAAGCTCATCAAATTTTTCGCCCGCGCGGGGCATCCCGCGATCGTCGACCGCGGATGGAATGACTTCGACGTCGAGGTGCGCCCCGACCCGTGGACGCGCATCTATTTGAAGACTGCGGACGAAGAGCACGGCGGCATGAAGATCAAGAGCCACGTAATCGCGCGCCTGCGGATGAGTCCGCTCGGACGCTGCGGCCTGGCTGGCGTGCTGCTCGCGACCGTGGCAGCGATAGCGATGGGATTCCCGCATCTCGCGTTCGCGCTCGGCGCGCTAACGTTAGCGGGCGCGGTCTGTATCGCGAGCGAGATGGTCGAGGCAGGCGGCGTCGTCTACCAGGCGATCGAAGGATGCGCGACCGAGCTCAGCCTGATTCCGCTCGGCAAGCCGCGCAACAAGTTCCTGCGCGATGCGATCGTGGCGCCGATTTCCCCGCCGCTCACGTCGAAAGACGCCGGCGCGGAACTCACCGTCGCCAACAGCGTCACCGAATAGCCAACGATCCGCGCGTTCAGTCCTGCAGCATTCGATGCAGGACCTGCAGATCGCGGCGTACATCCTCCAGCACCCTCCGCGTCGGCACATCAATACCGCCTGGATGCGCGCCTGCGGTCTCGGCGGGCGCTGCCGGAGCAGCCGCGATCGGAGCGGCCGCGCGCGTCGGGCGATCGGCCTTGCCGGATAGCAGCGCCTCGAGACCGCGCTCGCGGATATGCTTGTTGGCGCCGGCGATCGTGAATCCTTCCTCGTGCAGCAGCCGCTTGATTAGGCGCAGCACCTCGAGGTCGCGTTCCTGGTAGAAGCGATGCTTGGTGCGGCTATGCTTGGGCTTGAGAAACGGGAACTGCGTTTCCCAGAAACGCAGCACGTAGGTCTCGACGCCGAGCGCGCTCGCCGCCTCGCCGATCTTCAGTCCGCGCTCGGGGACCGGCGCAGCGGCCGCCGCGGCGGTTTGCTTCTGCGACAGAGTTGGCCGCTGCCTGCTATCCGGCCGGCGTGTGACGGGGGTCATGAGCGCGGCTTGATGCCATTGTTGACCCGATCCTTCAAGACCTGGCTCGGCTTGAAAGACAGGACGCGCCGGGAGCCGATGGTGATCGGCTCGCCAGTCTGTGGATTGCGTCCGCGCCGCGCGTTCTTCTTATTGACGCAGAAGGTACCGAAGCCGGAGATCTTCACTTTGTCTCCGTGCCGCAACGAATCACGGATAATCGCAAACACCGCCTCAACCACTACACTGGCTTCCTTCTTGGAGGAGCCCACGCGCTCGTAGATCAGATCTACGAGATCAGCTTTGGTCATGCCCTGCGGCGTAAACGTTCCCCACCCGCTCTTTCGAGCACGCTCTATTGCCGCAACTCCGCCCCCAGCCGCGTCCGCGCCTGCTCTACCAGCACGGCGTGAATGCGATTCACCTCCTCATCGGTAAGCGTGCGATCCTTGGCTCTGTACCGGCAAGCGAGCGCGACGCTCTTCTTGCCGGCGGCGATTCCAGGTCCCTCGTAAACGTCGAAGATTTCGACACTCTCGAGCAACGCCGAGGCGCTTTCCTCGATGGTGCTCACGACCTTCTCCGCCGGGAAATCCCGATCGAGCACCAGTGCCAGGTCGCGTCGGATTGCGGGGAATCTGGGCGGTGCCTCGATCGATTTGCGCGGCGTGAAACCATAGGCAATTAGTTCTGCTAGGTCAAGTTCATATACCGCGCAGGGGCCGTTCAGGTCGAGTCGAAGCGCCTCCGCGGGATGCAATTCGCCGACATAGCCGATAGCGCGGCCGTCCTGCTCATCGTGATTCCCGAAGTATATCCACGCGGCGCGCCCCGGATGCAGATACGGCGCTCGTACCGGATCGGAGTCGGAATCAACCGGACGGAACGAAATCCGCTCGGCGGCGCCGATAGCGCTGAAGTACGCCTCCAGCACTCCCTTGAGCGTCGCGAAGCTCGCGGCCGTTGCCTTCTCGCCGATCGAGCCGAGTGCGAACGGGCCGTAGCTGACAGCGCATAGGTGGTTGCGCTCCTCGGGCGCGCCGGAACGCATCGCATACGCTTTTCCGATCTCAAAAGCGTGGAGCGATTGCGCTTCCCGGTTGAGATTGAAGCGCAGCGCCGCGAGCAGCCCGGGGACCAGGCTGAGGCGCATCTCGCCCAGTTCCGCAGAGAGCGGATTTTCGACTCGCACCGGCGCGACTCCCGGCGCGAACCCCGGGTAGCGCGCGTTGTCGGCGGGCGGTATGAACGCGATGGTGATTGCCTCCGTCAGGCCGCATCCGAGCATCACCTCGCGAGTCGCGCGATAAAAGTCACGTTCCGGATTTGCCGGCACCAGCCCGAACAGCCGCTGCGGCATCACGGCTGGAATATCGTCGAGGCCGGACAGCCGCGCCACTTCCTCGGCCAGGTCGGCCGCCTCGTTCAAGTCAGCGCGCCACGGCGGCGGGACCACCGCCAGCACGCCGCGCGAGCGCGTACTGACCCGCGCGCCGAGCGCCTTGAGGCGCTTCGTCACGATTGGTGCGGCGATACTCGCGCCGAGCAGTGTCTCCATCGCGCGCAAGTCGAGCTCTATCTCGCGCTCCGGC
Source organism: Binataceae bacterium (SeqCode) (assembly GCA_036521875.1). Lineage (GTDB taxonomy): Bacteria > Desulfobacterota > Binatia > Binatales > Binataceae > DATDGX01. The sequence continues at coordinate 500 of DATDGX010000101.1, read as the reverse complement.
GCTGGGCGCGGCTCCAGGTCGACCAGGTCAGAGGCCTCGCGCGCATGCGCGATCTGGCGCAGCAGTTCCGCGACTCGCACTATCGCTGCGGGCTGACCCGCACGATCGACCCCGCGCTCGAAGCGATAGCTCGCCTCGCTCCGGAGACCGTGACGCCGCGCGGTGCGCGCGATCGTGATCGGCTCGAAGTACGCGCTCTCGAGCAGGATAGTCGCGGTCGCGTCGCTGACCTCGGAGTTGAGGCCGCCCATCACGCCCGCGAGCGCGAGCGCTTTTTCCGCGTCCGCGATCATCAAGTCGTCGGGTGCGAGTGCGCGCGTCACATTGTCGAGCGTAGTGAACTCGCGATCTGTGCCTGCGCGGCGCACGATAATTTTCCCGCCCGCGATTTTCGCGAGGTCGAAGGCGTGCAGCGGCTGTCCCAGCTCCAGCATTATGTAGTTGGTCGCGTCGACGACGTTGTTGAGCGCGCGCATTCCGCATAGTTCGAGCCGCCGGCG
>DATDGX010000100.1:0-2502 GCA_036521875.1 Binataceae bacterium (SeqCode) | reverse complement strand
CGCGATGCGTCGCCGCGAGCATCGCGCGGCGGCGCTCGGTGCGCTCCGCCAGCGGTCCGCGCGGACCCGCGCCGCCGTGCGCGACCAGCGCCAGGATCGATTTCGCGGTCGCGCGCGCCATCTCAATTCGGCGGCCGGCGTCCCCAGATGAACAGGCGCCGGAAGTTGAAGATCATCGCGCCGGCGGTGCCATAGGCGGATTCGAGCCGCGGAGTATACGCGGCGACGAACTCCTCGCGGCGCGCGGCTGGCAGCGCGTCGAGAAAAGGCCTGAGCCCGGTCGCGCGGTACCACTCGATCACCTCGGCAGCCCGGTCCATCGGATGCCGGAACGTGTGATGATAGCAGTCGATCGTATCGTAGCCGATCTCCGCGAGCATCCGCGCATAATACTCCGGCGGCTCATCGCCGAACGGCTTGTCGAGGCCGCCGAGCTGGGTCCGCCACGGCTCTTCATTCGCGAGGCGGCTCAACTCGACTTTCGCCGTCTCGGTTTCGTTCGCGGGAACCTGCACGACGATTCGTCCGCCCGGCTTCAGCGCGAGCAGGCACGCGGTGAACAACGCGCGGCGATCGCGGATCCATTGAAAGGCCGCGTTGGAAAAAATCAGCGTGAATTCATCGCGCGCCTGGAACTGCGGAAGCTCGCCGAGCTCGAACGAGATGCGCGAGCGGAGCTCGGCCGGCTCGCGCGCGAGCAGGCTGCGCGCCGCGTCGATCATCGCCGGCGAATTGTCGATTCCACGCAGGCTTCCTCGCGCGGTCCTGCGCCCGAGCGCGATAGTATTCTCTCCGCTGCCGCATCCGAGATCGACGATCGTTTCGTCTCGAGAAAACTTGAGCCGCACGAGAATGTGCTCGACCGGCTCGGCGCGATAGCGCCGGAAGCGATTGTAGAGTTCAGGATTCCAGTCGGCCATGTCACTACGACAGAACACTCATCGCGCATTTGAAGCCAGCATCCAGCGTCCGAGCGACGAGCGTCGCAACTGACGGCAGCATAGGCAGCGCCTCGCGCGCCGACAAGCTGGCGATGCGAAATGTTCGAAGCGGCGAACCGCCACGTGCGCTGCTGCCCAGGAAAGGAACGCGCGCCGCGAGGACGGCGCGCGATTGTTCTCTGTCGCGACTTGGCGGGGGACGCGACGCGAACTGTTGATGACGCCAGGTTACATTCTGGGCGGCGCGAGATCGGCCAGCAGCGTCCCTTTCAAAAGGTCCGGCAGCTTCTCGATATCCCACGGGCCGACATTGTAGATGACTTTGTCGGGCACCATGTGCGTGTAGCGCATGATGCGGTAGCCCGACGCTCCGAAACACTGACCGGTAACATTGGCGGCGTGATCACTGGCCAGGAAGCATACGATCGGTGCGACATTCGACGGGTCGCGCGGCGTGCCTTCGGCCTGGGCGCTCTGCGGGAATCCACCGCCTGCCATCCGGGTCTGCGGAACCGTGTCGGTCATCCGGGTGGCCGCGCCGGGCATGATCGCATTGACCGTGATGTTGTACTTCTGCAGCGCGTTGGCGGAGCTGAACGTGAGTCCCAGGATTCCAGCCTTCGCGGCGGCGTAGTTGGGCTGGCCGGGACTGCCGAGCGCCGAGTTGGACGAGAAGTTGATGATGCGGCCGGCCTTGTGCTCGCGCATGTGCGCGGCTGCCGGGCGCATCGTGCAGTAGTGCCCTTTCAAATGGACGCGAATCACGTCGTCCCATTCCTGCTCCGTCATGTTGAAGATCATGCGATCGCGCAGGATGCCAGCCACGTTGACCAGGATGTCGAGCTTGCCAAATTCCTTGATGGCCTGATTGACCAGGCCCTCGCCGCCTTCCACGGTCGAGATATCCATGTGATTGGAGACCGCCTTGCCCTTGGCGGCCTTGATCTCCTTGACCACATCGTCGGCGGGCGACACGGTTTCCTTCTGGCCCGCGACCGAGACGCCGAGATCGTTGACCACCACCGACGCGCCCTGCGCGGCAAACGCCTTGGCAACGCCGCGGCCGATGCCGCGTCCGCCGCCGGTGATCGCGGCTACCTTACCGTCGAGTAAACCCATGACAGAATCTCCCTTGCGGCATGACGCCGGAATCCAAACTGGTTATGGTTTCGGTTCCTTGAGGCATCGATTCGGCGCCGGCCCACGAACGGACGTAACCCCGCATCGCATCGCCGCTGCCGATACATTCTGATGCGCCTATCGCTGATGCGCTTATAGCGCAAAATTCGGCGCGGGGAACAGCGGCGCGGCCAGCCGCCGCGAAGGCGCTAGTCGGCCTGGTAGATGTCAGCAGCGACGAATTCGGTGATCACGCCTTGAGTCGTAAGCCGGCCAATTTTGCCGTTGGGCTCGGTGAACCATAGATTCCCGTCGGGGCCTGCCGTGATGAAGCTGGCGACGGTGCCTTCAGGCGTCGGAATCGCGGTGAAATCGCCGTTGGGCGAAACCCGATAGATGAACGGCTCGCGAGTAATGGTGACCCAGAGGCTCTTGTCGGCGG
>DATDGX010000099.1:0-10644 GCA_036521875.1 Binataceae bacterium (SeqCode) | reverse complement strand
GTCGAACGCATCCGAAGAAATTATCGAATACTCGAACTTCGCCTCGGTCATCACCGGCGAGGGCGATTGGATTCCCGCCGGCTTTCCGCAGGCCGACGGTACTTTCTGGCAATACCAGGAACCGAACGCGGTCGTGATCATCCAAGATGGCTTTTTGCGCGTCGGGGCAGTGCCCTACACGCGCGGTCACGATTCGATCCAGATTCTCGACAACGCCAAGCACATGTATTTCAGCACGCGCAACTTCGCGCCGCCCGAGCGCGGAACGATCGCGTTCTCGCTCGACCTCGCCGCGACGATCGTGGACGGCGCTCCGGGCGATCTGTACGACGGCTTCGTCTCGTTCAACGTGCTCGACTTCTCGACCGGCGCCGCGCTCGATTTTTTTGTCGGCAACGACGCCATCGCGACGGTGTACGGCAAGCTGCCGTTTCCGGGCGTGCCCGAGGTCGCACCGGCGCATGGCCCACGCTATTTCTGCCTGTTCGAGGAAATTCGTAACGCGACCCGTCCCGGCGAAAATCATCATCTCGAGATTGCCTGCGACTCGGCGGCCGACCGGGTGACGTTCTCGATCGACGGCGCCGAAGTGCGCCGCTATTCGAACGTCCCGTTCAAGCTTGGCGCGTGCACCCTCGCGCTCGGGCTGATGAGCGAGAAGGACATCGCGGCCGGAAAGGGCAGCGTGTCCTGTCATGGGCAAGGCGCGGTCGGCAAGTGGGGCAATATCGAAATTGCGCGGCGCCTCGCGTAGGGCGTAGTCCGCGCAACTCTCCGCCGCCGGCAAGCTCGAGACTACTTCACGGCGGGAGAGGCCAGCGTGAGGCCGCCGTCGACCAAAATTGTTTGCGCGGTCAGATAGCTCGCCGCCGGCATACAGATGAGACACGCGACCGCGGCGACTTCGTCGATTGTCGGCAGTCGCTTCATCGCGGAGCGCTCGGCGCATCGGCGCTGGAATTCTTCGTACGTCTCGCCCAGGTACTGTGCGTAATAGCGCGCCGAATCGGTGTCGATGTAGCCGACGTTCATCCCGTTGACGGTGATCTCGCGCTGGCCCAGCTCGAATGCGAAATCGCGCACCATGCTTTCCAGCGCCGCCTTCGCTGCGCCGAGCACGCCGTGCCCGGGCAGGTTCCGAATCGAGTCGATGCCTGAGATCATCAGCACGCGCCCGCCCGCGGTCATGAGCTTGCTCGCCTCCTGCACCGCGGCCATGAATCCGCCCACGCTCAAATTGAAAGTGCGCAGAAGATTGTGCTGCTTCGACTCGAGCAGCGGCTTGAACGCGGTCGCGGCGGCATTGGCGATCAGGATGTCGAGACGACCCAGCTCGGACGCGGTTCGCGCCACCATCGCGCGAACCTCTGAATCGTTTTCCAGGTCGGCCTTGACGAGGATCGAATTCGGCGCGATGGCGCGGACGTCCGCGAGCGTGCGCGCGGCGCTCGCCTCGTCGCGCCGGTAATTCATCGCGACCGTGGCGCCGAGCCGCGCCAGTCCGAGTGAAATGGCGCGGCCGAGTCCGCGCGTGCCGCCGGTGACGAGAGCGACTTTCCCCTTCAGGTCATGCATGGCCGCGAGCTTAGCACGCGAAATCGCCGCGCTGAGAATGGTGCGAACGCGTCGTGAGACTCGCTGTTTAGAGCTCCACCTTTTCCACGACCCGCCTCTCAGAGGTTGCCGTACAGCGCGGCACGCAGGTCGGGCAGTACCGAGGAACCGTCACCGCGAAGCGTGCGCGCGTTGAAGTCCTGATGCTCGACGCGAATTTCGATCTCGCGATCGGCGACGTTGGCCGGCGTCGCGAATGCGACGCGGCCATCCGCCTGCGTGGTCGCCTCGCCGAGCACCGCGCCCTCGCGTCCGCGCACCACGACGCCGGCGCGCGCCACCGGCGGATGCTCGCCGTCGGGAAGCTGGTCGTTGTGGAGCACGGTGACGCGGATGCTTCTCAGATCGCGCGCGCGTTCGACCTCAACCTGCAGGTCGCGCAGATAAATCATCGGCTCGGCGAACACACCCTTGATGCCCGACTTTGCCGGCTCACACGACGGGTTCGCCTTCAACTCGATCCGCTGAGCCGCCATCCCGTGGTCGGAGGTCATCACGAACAGGGTCGAATCGAACAGGCCGCGCTTTTTCAGCATCTCGAAGATGGTTCCGATCCGCGCGTCAGTGCGATAAATCGCCTCGCGCAGACCTTCGTGATGCGGCCCGTAGTCGTGGCCCGCACCGTCGGTGAGCACGAACTCGTGCGCGACGAACATTGGCGGTTGCTCGCCGCAATGGTCGAACAGGTTCAGCGCCTGCGCCATCCCGCGGATATCGACGATCTCCTCGCGCTGCATCTCGGGCATCTTATCGGCCAGCCAGCGCGGGCTGACGTCGCTCGACATCTCGGCGGTGAGCGCCTTGAGCCGCGTCTTGTCGCCGACGATACGGCGTTCGAAGGGTGCGTGGTCCGCGCCGCGTCCCTGCGGCTCGTTGATCGAGGCGGTGATCGCGCCCGCTCCGTGCACGCGTTTGAAAGCTTCGTACAGGGTCTCGACGCCGGCGTCCAGGTAGCCCTCCATCTCGAACACGTTGCCCTGGATGGGAATCGTTTCGCGACGCTCGCGCAAGTGGAAGGTCGGATTGACCACGCCGTGATGGCCGCACCATGCGCCGGTCAGAATCGTCGAGTGGCTCGGCCACGTGATGCTAGGGAAGTTTACGATCGATCCGTGGGAGAGCATCGCGCCGCGCTCTACCAGCGCGGCGAGGTTCGGAATCGCGGCCGCGTTGTGTTCGAGCAGATTGACGAGCTCGGAATGCGAGAGGCCATCGAGCAGGATCAGGTAAACGAGTCTGGCGGCGCCGGGAGCGTCGACAATCTCGTCGAGCGTGCGTCCGTCCTGACGCTTGAGATAAGTGCGCGCGGGCTGACCCGCGGCGCCGGCACCATCGATGGTGGGGAATCCCATCAAATGCGCGATGGTCGGCGCAATGTCGACGTGGCGCGCCGCGACGCGAAAGCTACCGCTGCGAACGCCGGGGCCTGCGAACACCAGCGGAGCGCGGCATTGAACGACGTCGAGCGCGCCGTGTTGCCCCGGCTGAATTCCGTAGGCGTATGGCTTTGCGCTTACCGCGAGATCGGGGGCGCGCGGGCTGTCGAAGAGTTGCGCGATTCGCTCGTAGGCGTAGGGGTGCGTGAGCACGTGCGGCTCGTGGAACGCGCGGTTCGCATCGTCGGCGGGATTGCCGCTTAGCGCGGCTGCGGAGAGCTCTTCGGCGATCGTCGAGACTGCAAATGGATCCTGATTGTTGACCGGATTCTCGCCGATCTGCTCGATCAACTTGAAAACCAAGGCGCCGTGGTCGTCAACATAGCGCTTGAAGCGGACCATCCCGCGCCGCGACCAGATTTCGTACGCGCCGTCGCGATGCGTCGCAACCAAATCGACTTGGTCTGATGCTGGCGCGGTCGCCAGCAGCGCCAGCAACGTGCGGTCGCCCGACTCGAACTGGTTGGGGTCGAGTCCCTGCCCTCCGGCGCGCTCCGGCCCGTGCTCTTGCATCATTATCCACTGCTCCTGGGCCATTGTGGCCAAGCTTGACGCGCGATGGCAAAGCGAATCAGATTGCGCGCGTCATACTTTGTTCATATTCGAGCACCGATTCGATTGCACCTGCGGCGATTTCCTCGCCATAGTGAATTCAACAAAACGGAAAGGCAACTAAGCCAACCCGGGGTAGCCAGTCGAACATGCCAATTGAAGACGGGTCGTCAGAGTCACGGATCGGCAAGGGAGCGAAAGCATCGGGGAAGCTTAGCTTTCGCGGCTCGATTAGAATCGAGGGCGAGGCGGAAGGCGAAATTTCCGGAGACGAGATCATCATCGCCAGCAGCGCGGTGGTAAGCGCGCGACTCGCCGCGATGCGAGTCTCGATTGCCGGCGCGTTCAGCGGCGAAGTCGTTGCGCGCGAGCGGGTCGAGTTACTGCCCACCGCCAGGGTGCAATGCACTATTTCGACGCCGAGCCTGGTGCTCGCCGAGGGCGCGACGTTCGACGGCGATTGCAAGATGCCGCACAACGGTAAGTTGGCGGCGGCATAGCGGGTTCGTACAACGGCCCCGCGGCTATCGCGGCGTCAAAGTTGTTTCGATTAGAGTCGCTTCGATGCCGCGATTGTCGCGGCGGCTCTGGATTCGCCCCGCGGGGTCGATTTCAATCTGCTCGGAATCGCCCATCCTGGTTTCGTATATCCACAGGTTCCCGCCGCTCCCGAGGCGGTGACACGACTGCTTGTACACCGCCGCGACGAGCGTGGCCGAATCGATAATGGCCACCCTGCCAGTCCATCGCGGCTCGCCGCGTTCGCGGAGATGCGCGAGAATCAGCGCGCGGAAGAGAATCAGGTCAGTGTCGACCTCGCGGAAGCGGCCGAGTTTCACCGCGACCACGTTGCGTCCCGCAAGTGCGCTGACACTGCCGCGGAGGAAGTCGTCGGCGACCTCGTAACTCGCGTCGCGAGTGAAGGGCCCGCGCGCATAGCGCACCGCCAGGCGCCGCACGCGGCCTGCATCGTCCAGCTCGGCCTCGGCTTCGAAGCGACTGGAACCGTTTGCGGATAGCCGAACGCCGCGGATACCACGCTCGTCGAGCGAGTCTTCTTCGATTGCGACGAGTTCCGCGCCGCGCCGAATCTCGTAGCGATATTCACCGGCGGGAAGGATCATTTCGATTTCTGCGGAGCTCGCGCAGGCTCCGCAGCGGCGGGTTCCTCGAGCAAGCTTATCAGCCGCGCCGCGAGGTCGGGCGCCGTCTCGCCGTGACGAAAGTAGGCGGACACTTCGCCGCCATCGCGCGCGAGCTCGCGAATCCGCGCGGCCCATCGCGCCAGCGCGGCGCCGTCGTATTCGTCCTTCCGAAGCCGCAGGTAGGCGAGTGGCGCGGTCCGGATCAGCGGAGGCTCCGGAATATGTTCGGTCTCGCCGATACAGAATGCCGCCCCGTGCTTGCGCAATTCTTCGAACACTGTGTCGTCGAACCACGACTGGTCGCGGAATTCGAACACCAAGCGCATCTTTTCCGCCGCGAAGGCGAGGAATCCGCTGAGCAGCGGAAGATCGCGCTTCAATCCGGGTGGGAGCTGAAACAACACGGGGCCAAGCCGGTCACCCATCGCAGCCGCAAGCGTGGCGAAGCGATCGACGGCGTCGTCGACGCCGCGCAGCCGGGCCTGATGCGTGATGCGCTGCGGCGCCTTGAGTGCGAAACGAAAGTCCGCCGGTGTTTCGGAGGCCCATCGCTCGAGCAGCTCGCGGCGCGGCATCTGGCGGAACGTGTAGTTGATCTCGACCGTCTTAAGACGCGTGGCGTAGTAAGCGAGCATCTTCGGGCCTTTGAGATCGCTCGGGTAAAAACGCCCGAGCCACTCCTTGTAGCTGAAGCCCGAGGTCCCGATTCGGATTTGCGCGGGCGCGCGAGCCATGCCCGCACCCTAGCCGCGCCGATTCGGTTGGACAAGCTCGGAGCGCCTTTGCTACAGCGCGAATCAGATCGGAGTTGCGTGTGCGAAGCGCGGCGCCTTTTGATCTCGCAGTACGGTGAGGCGAAAATCGATGAACTGGCAGGAGTATTACCAAGCGAGGCTGATTGCGCCCGAGCAGGCCGCGGCGCTGGTGAAGGCCGGGATGCGGGTGAACTTCCCGCTCGCGGCGGGCCTGGTGATGCAACGCGCGCTGTATGCGCGAGCGGAACAGCTCGACGGCATTATCGATGTCCGCTTCAACGCGCCGACCTTCGACGCGGGATGGTTCGCCCGCGACCAGAGCGCGTTTCGAATCGAGTTCGAATTGTTCATCGGCAACCTAGGGCGGCCGGTTCACGATCGCCAGGCCGCTACCTATCTGCCCAATCTCTTCTCCACCACGTTTAAGGCGCACGACGAACGCCCCGGCGAGGAGAAGCCAATCGATTTCACGTTCGTCAATGTGACACCGCCCAACTCCAAGGGCTTCGTCAGCTTCGGTCCGCATCAGTGGAACAAGCGATCGTACGTGCGCCACGCGCGGCACGCGGTGGCCGAGGTCGACGCGAGTCTGATCCGCACCCACGGCGACGTGTGGATGCATGTGAGCGAGTTCGATTACTTCGTCGAGGGCACGCCGCCGCCGCCCGACCCGGTCGCCATCGAGCGAGCGGTCGATGCGCTGGAGCCCGAGAAGCGCGCGGGCGTGCGCGCGATAATCGCGGAGGTCGGCCTCGAGCGCATCTTCCCGGTCGCCACGTTCCTGCAACGCTTGCCGATTGGCGATATCCGCACCTTGCTCGGGATCGCGGAGCCGCCGCCCGCCTACCTGGCGATCGCGGGGTATCTCGGCGAAGTTGTGCCCGACGGCGCGACCATCCAGATCGGCGCCGGCGAGCCGAGCTCGCAGATGGCGCGCATCGGCGCATTCGATCGCAAGCACGACCTCGGCGTGCATACCGAGATGGTCGCGGCGGGAATCGCGAAGCTGGTCGACGGCGGAGTGATCACAGGCCGGCGCAAAACGATTCATACCGGCAAGGCCGTGGCGATCGCATGGTCGGGCTCGGACCCCGACGATCTGAAGATCATCGACGATAATCCGAGCTTCGAACTACATGATCCCGAACATGTGCTGAGCATCGCGACGATCATGGCGAATCACAAGGAGACCTCGATCAACAATGCGCTGAGCGTCGACCTGACCGGCCAGATCGCGGCCGAGACGGTGATCGGCGCGCGCATGATCAACGGCAACGGCGGGCAACCGGAGACGCATATCGGCGCGTTTCTATGCCCCGGCGGCCGCGCGATTACGCTGCTGCCCTCGACGGCACTGAACGGCGCGGTGTCGCGAATCGTGCCTCAGCTCGAGGCTGGAGCACTGGTGACGGTGCCGCGCTTTTTCGCGGACACGATCATCACCGAGTACGGCGTCGCGCGATTGCTCGGTAAAAACCATCGCGAGCGTGCGGCGGAGCTGATCGCAGTCGCGCATCCCGAGCATCGCGCAGAGCTGCGCCAGGCCGCGAAGCGCCTGTTTGGGTGAAACGCGTCTGGTAATTAAGTGTCGCAGTAGCTCAAACATACATCCGTAAAGCGGTTAAAATGATGACTGGATTGCCAGAACTAGTCTAGCGCAGGGGGTCTGTTATTAAACCTCTTTTTTGTGGTAGCTTCTTCCGCCTGTTTTAGGATATTAAGGCTTACTAAAGAGGTTTGAGCCCGATGGAGTCGTCGACCAAGGTTCTGACGGTCAATGAGCTAGCCGAGTACTTGCGAGTACATCGATCAACCATTTACCGGTTGTTGAAGAAGGGACAACTCCCCGGTTTCAAAATCGGCAGCGACTGGCGCTTCAACGTAGAGGTAATCGACGAATGGCGATTGCGCCAGGGACCCGGAGTTCTCGGCGAGGCGGACGCCGACCCTCAGGCTGCACCTTCGCTCCGAGTCTCGCGTAGTAATTCATAGCCGGTACATCTTTCACACACCGCAAGTTGTTTCTGCGTTCCCGGCCCGCGTAAACTTACCGGGCGATGCCGACTGACGTTTCCCGCAAGACCGAATTTTTTACCGAGTCGGTTATCCGCGAGATGACTCGGCGCGCGCTGAAGTCGGGCGCAGTGAATCTCGCCCAGGGATTTCCGGACTTCGCGGCGCCGACGGCGCTCAAGGAAGCCGCCAAGCGCGCGATCGACGAGGACTACAACCAGTACGCGATCACGCATGGCTCGCCCAACTTCCGGCGCGCGATAGCAGACAAGGTGCGCTCCTACAATGGCATCCCGTGTGATCCCGACCTTAACGTGACGGTGACCTGCGGGGCGACCGAGGCGATGGTGGCCTCGATGCTCGCGGTGATCAACCCGGGCGACGAGGTCGTCATCTTCGAGCCGTTTTACGAGAACTATGGTCCCGATGTGATCCTGGCGGGCGCCAAGCCGCGCTACGTCGCACTTCGCGACCCGGACTTCTCTATCGATCGCAACGAACTGGAAGCCGCCTTCGGTCCGCACACCAAGGCGATCGTGATCAATACCCCGCACAATCCGAGCGGCAAGGTGTACACGCGTGCGGAACTCGAGATGATTGCAGCACTGTGCCGGCACCATGACGCGCTCGCGATCACCGACGAGATTTACGAGCACATCATTTACGGTGGCGCGCGCCACCTCTCGATCGCGACTCTGCCCGGGATGGCGGAGCGGACGATTACCATCAGCGGCCTCTCGAAGACCTATTCGATCACCGGATGGCGACTCGCCTACGCGGTCGCGTGCGAGCGGCTGACCTCCGCGATTCGCAAGGTGCATGACTTCCTGACTGTCGGCGCGCCGCATCCGTTGCAGGAAGCGGGCGCGGCCGCGCTCCGGCTGCCGGAGTCGTTTTACGCGGAGCTCACGGCGATGTACGAACGCAAGCGCGGGATGTTGTTGCGCGCGCTCAGCGACGCGGGCCTCGAATGCCGCACGCCGGCGGGCGCCTACTACATCATGTCGGAAATAGGCCACCTCGGTTTCAAAGATGACTTCGCGGCGGCAGACTTCATGCTCGAAGAGGTGGGAATCGCAGCGGTGCCCGGCTCGAGCTTCTATCACCGCCCTGAGCTGGGGCATCGAAAGCTCCGCTTCACGTTTTCGAAAAGCGACCAGACGCTGGAAGCCGCGGCCGAACGGCTGAAGACTTTGCGCAGCAAGCTCGCGGCTCGCCGGGGCTGAGACTAACGCCGCGGCCTGCGCCCCGGGCGCGGGCTAGGAGTTCTTGCCGCCGCGAATCGCGCGCATCCGCGGCCGCTCGATCCCGCCGGACAGATAGATAAGCACGGTCCATGCGCTGCGCGTGAACGGGAAAAACACGAATACGGCGGCGACGGCGATTGTGCATAGAATCACCATCTGCGCCAGGTCGGAGAGATTGGTGCCGAACGAAAGTATCGCCCAGCACACCAGGAACGCCCCGGTGGCCACCGCGTAGTCCAGATACATCGCGCCGAGCGATTCGCCGGGATCCTTCCAGAATACGACGTGGCAATTGGAGCAGCTGCGGTTCATGCGAAAGTGTGAACGGAAAATCGCGCCGCGGCCGCATACGGGGCATTTGCGCGCGATCGCGCGCGCGATCAGAGTACGTCCTGCTTCCATGCTCGATTCGATTGTTACTCGCGAGCTGGCTTGAAGCCAGCATAATCGAATCCCTGAGCGCGCCTGTCGACCTAACTGGCGAGCAAAAAGATCGCAGCTCTCGAGATCGCGATCGCTAGAGACTGTAGTTGAAGCCGAGCTCGGGACCGAACATCTGCGTGCGAATCAGATTCTCCACGCCGGCGCCGCTCTGATCGTACTTGTAGTAGTAGTAATTTATTCCGCCATAGGGGCTCAGCCCGCGCAGCTCGGGAGTATCGTAAATGAGCCGCCAGTGGGTCTCGAAACCCGCCTGCGAATCGTAGACCGTGCCGTTTTCGGTGCGTCCCGAATTGATCTTGTTGATCCAGTTGCCTTGCGCGGTGATTTCCAGAGCCACTTTCCGCGCGAGCCATTTCCGCGCTTCCACGCCGACGGTGGGAATCGGCAGTCCCTTGTCGTGAAACCGCATCCGCGCCTCGAACAGCGATACTCCGGTGAACGCAGGACTGCCGTCGTTGATCCGGAAATCCACGTAGCTGAACTCCAGGCCGACCTTTCCTCTCACGTCCCACCCCTGCAGCCAGCGCGGGAGCTCGACTTGCGAATCTTCGTAGAGCGGCGTGAGGCGCCGCACGTAGAAGCCTCCAACCGTGAACCAGCGCGTTCCCTTGGTCGACAGAACCTGGCCCGGCGCAAGCGTGGCGCCACCGAAACCGAGCGGATAACTGACGTTGTGATCGCCACTGAGGACAAAGTATCGCGACTGGAGCTGCGCCGCGCTGTCGCTATCGAACCAGTAGGTGATCTGCACTTCGGGCAACTGCATCGTCGAGTTCCCGAGATCGCCGGGCAGGTGGATGTAGGCGGCGCGCTCGGAATCAACTCGCCGCTTGACGATGCTGTTCGAGGTGATGAACTGGTAGGTGTCGTTGGCTTCGATATCCAATTGATGAGGTTGCGGCGTCAGCAGGCTGTAACCATGCGACTGGCTGCTGACCCCCCAAGTCTCTGCCCCGGCACGAGTCCTCGGAGTACCGTAGGGTTGCGGCTGCTCGGGGGCATTAAAGGATCGGGACTGACTATAGCTATTGCTATCGAAGGTTTGCGTTTGGCTCGTCACCGCGGACGTCGCGGGTTGAGGATTTGCGGGGACAATGTAGGTCTGCGGCAGACTCGTAACGCCAGGAGTTTCGGAGTGACTATTGGCAGTCGTACCGAAGGTCTGCGGCGGCAAGCTGCTGGGGAGCGGCGCCGGACTACTGGGCAACGCTGGTGGACTGCTAGGGAGCGGCGGCGGCGTACTGGGGATGAACGGTGGCGCCGGACCGTCGGTGCCGAAACTGCTGCCCGCGAACGCGTTGGGCACACTCGCGAGCACCAAGAGTGTCATGGCGAGCCAGAGCCATCGGTGATTCAGCCGCATTCCGCGTCATGCTGAACCAATCACATTCGAATTTCAAGAGGAGTTATTGAGCTTTGGGATGCTGTGCTGTCGCGT
>DATDGX010000098.1:0-4300 GCA_036521875.1 Binataceae bacterium (SeqCode) | reverse complement strand
GATGACAAGGGTGAAACCCGTAAGGGGTCTCGACGAAGTTGGGTTTCGCCTTGAACGAGCGCCATCGCTGTTAACTCTCGCAATTTTCTTCTGAAGGAAAATCGTGCACTCGCCTGCGGCTTGGCGTCACCAGAGCGGGCTGACCTTTTCACTATAAGAGGCTTCTGCCATGTCTGCGCCAGATGTTCTCAAACGAACTAAACAATTCTATCTCGGTTTCACCGATACAGAGCTCGAAATACCAAAGGTTGAGTTTCGTGCGATTGGAATGCCGCGCGCCCGTGACGAAGGTTCCTGTCATCGTGCAAGCCACTTGCTGATCGGCGGAAAGGCCACTGTAGGTTATGCAGTCGGACAGACGGCACCGACAAACTAGGCGACTTGGCGGAATCGCTTCTGCGATACCACCGGCGGCCCAAACAAAGATGGCGAATGGCTGTTTCAAAGGTCCGGGAACTTGAGTAGAGGACGCCAAACCAAGTCCCCGGTGTTCTCTGAATGACCACTCCGGCCGCGGCAAAATGATCTCGCTAGCACGGCCCTGGAATTGGGCTGCGGCATCATAGATCGTCACACTCTTCAAAGATTGAAGGCCAATCCACTGAACTCCCATCACACTACCTCCACCCAAGGTCCAGTTTTGGTTACGCCGCTTCTCGTCAGAACAGAACTTTGTGCGAGAACGATCGACCGCGAATTGAATAAATTAGCTTAGCACCCCCTAGCCACATGTTGAAGACGAAGTTCCAAAAATGAACGCGACGCCTAGGAAGGCACCGGTGCAGCGCGGTGAACAACTATCTCGAGTAGTAGGTCGAGAGGCTCGCTGGGATCCTTCGACTCCGGCAGCCTTCCTCAGGATGACATCTTTTTTTGCGGCTCAGTGGACGACAGTGGTTTCCCCGCGTTCGCGACCGGGGCTGCGGTTTCCTCTTCACTTTTACATTCTCAAAAAACCACATCCTCTCGGGATGACGTCGCTTCTTTGATCGACACCACCGGAACCGAGCGGCTTTCTCTCTCCGAATAGGGGGCGCTTTTCCGGCGACAGCGGAGCCGGCTCCCTACACTCGGTCCAGGTGCTGCACCTGGACCGACAGGAAGCGCGAAACCCGTAAGGGGTTTCGCAAGTTTTTCTTTGTGGGAGAGGCGGGGCGGTTACCTGCGGCGCTTGGCTTCTTGCCACAGTGATTCGACCTCGGCGGCGCTCAGATTCTTTAGCTCGATACCGCGCGACGTGGCGAGGCGGTCCACCTCGTCGAAGCGCGATACGAATTTCTCGCATGCGCGCCGGAGCGTCTCTTCGGCGTTATGCCCGATGAAGCGCGGCGCGTTCGCGAGCGCGAGCATCATGTCGCCCAGCTCGCCGGCTGCCGCCGCCTGGTCACCGCGCGCGAGCGCCTCTTCGACCTCGTCAAGTTCCTCGCGCACCTTGGCGAGCACGCCGCGAATGTCCGCCCAGTCCATCCCGGCGCGCCGCGCCTTCTCGCCGAGCTTCTCCGCGCGCATCAGGGCGGGGAGCGCCTTGCCGGTGCTCGCGAGGCGCGAGCTGCCGTCCTTGTTCTTGTTGTCCTGATCCTTGGCCCGGCGCTCGTCCTGCTTGATGCGATCCCAGTTGTCGAGCACCTGCTCGACCGAGTCCACCTTAGTGTCGCCGTAAACATGCGGATGGCGCCGCACCAGCTTTGCCCGGGCGTGCTCGAGCACCGCGCCGACATCGAACGGATGCGCCTCCTCCGCGATCACCGCCGCAAACAGCACCTGCGCGATAAGGTCGCCGAGTTCGTCGGCGATGTCGGCCGCGTCGCCCCGCGCGATCGCGTCGGCCGCCTCGTAGGCTTCCTCGATCAGATGACGCGGCGTGTCGCCAAGCTTCTGCTCGCGGTCCCAGGGGCATCGGAGCCTTAGCTCGCGAACGACCTTGAGCAGGTTCGCGAACGCCGTGCCGTCGCCGGCTTCGCGCGCGTCTTTATCGTTGACGCTCTTCGCGTCTTGATCGATGACGCCCTTGGCGTCTTTATCGCTGCCGCTCATCGCGTTTCTACTTTTTACGGTTTACCGATGACAGTATGTAGCGTCTGGCCGATGACGCCCATGGCCTCTTGGGCCGTGTCCTTAATTCTGGCAGTCACGACGGTTGGCAGTCACGGCGCGCTGCCTACACGGTCAGAATCGGCTGCACCACTTTTTCCATCAGGAACGTCGACAGGTCGGTCAGGCTGTCCGCGGTGATCTCGTGGCCGCAATCGTACTCGCGAAAAGTTATCGGCACCTTGAGCGCGCGCAGATTTTCGATCGACGTGCGCGCGCGTCCGATCTCGATCATCTCGTCGGCGCGGCCGTGCTGAACGAGCGTGGGCAGCCGCTCGAGCGCTTCGCGATCGGTCGCCTTGTCTTTGAGCTCCGGCGGGAACCAGGTTGAGATGCCGACCAGCGCCGCGAACTTCGCCGGCGTGCTGACCGCGAGCCGATACGCCATGGTGCCGCCCTGGCTGAATCCCAGCATCACCAGCTTGCGCCGATTGATCGGATAGCGCTCGAGCGCCGCATCGACGAAGCGCGCCGCGTCACGCGCCGCGGTCTCGATCGCGTCGGGGTCGAGCGGTCCGCCGGCGCGAAGCGGATACCATCCGTAGCCGCGCGTCGGCCCGATCTCCACCTCGACCGGCCCCTGCGGGCAAATAACGAGGAAGCGGCCGTCGGCGATGTAGGGCGCGAGTCCCAGGAGGTCGAGCGCGCTCGCGCCCCATCCGTGAAACGCGATCAGCGCCGGATGCGGCCCCTCGCCGGCCGGCTCGTAGACGGTGTGGATGAGTTGCATCGGTTCGCCTCCCTCGGCAATTGCGCATCATAGAACGCGATGCGTATGCGCCGCCAGCAAAGCCGCGCGCGAGGGCTGTTACATAGCCCGGTGGCGGTCCGCTATGTTAGCGGCGCGCGGCGATCGAATATGGTGAGCCGCGCCGCATCCAACTGGATAGGCGGACTTGGCATTAAATTGATGGCGTGGGGGGACAGGCTCGGCGAGCGGCGGTGGACGGCGCGACGGCGCGCGATGGCGATTGCGGCGCTCGCGCTCGCGAGCCTCGCGGCGACTCCCGCCGCGGGCGCGGACGCCAGCGGAAAGGTCGTGGGACTGCTCGCCGGCGCCGCGATGCTCGCGATCGCCTGGTACACGTTCGCGAATTACCTGGCGCCGGTCGCCGACGATCCGGACTCCGGGTTCCGCGCCGCGCTTGTCATCCTCGCGATGATCGCGGTGGTCAAGCTCGCGGTGCTGCCGTTCTTTCCGGGCTTCGCCACCGACGTGAGCAGTTACGAGGCGTGGGCCGGCCAGATCGCGAGCCTCGGTCCCGCGCGCACGTACCAGGAAGGATACTTCCTCGACTATCCACCCGGTTATCTCTACGCGCTGTGGATGGCGGGCGTGATTGCGAACCTGCTCGGCGCGTCGGGAGATTTTCTTCGCGTCATCGTCGAGAGCCCAGCGATCGTCGCCGACTTAGCTCTCGCGCTCCTGATGTTCGTCTTCGTACGGCGCGACGGCCGCTCGAGCACGCTCGCGCTCGCCGCGATGCTGCTGATCGCGCTGAATCCCGCGCTGCTGTTCGATACGGTGGTGTGGGGGCAGAGCGACTCGGTGCCGGCCTTCACAATGCTGCTCAGCGTGATCGCAATTCTCTCTTCACAATTCGAGCTGTGCTGGGCGATCGCCGCGATCTCGGTGCTGGTGAAGCCGCAAGGACTGATGCTGGTGCCGGTGCTCGCGCTCTACACGCTGTTCGAGAGTGACTGGCGCGTGTGGATAAGCTCGGCGGTCTCGTTCGTTGCGATCGCGATCATTGGAATCGCGCCGTTTCAGATCGGCCATCACTGGAACTGGATAATCGATCTCTATACCTCGACCGCCGCCTACTATCACGAGACCTCGGTCAACGCGTTCAACCTGATGGCGCTGCTCGGCGGCGTGCGCCAGGCGGACTCGGACACGATCGCGGGCGTGTCGTACTTCGCGCTCGGGATGAGTGCGCTGGTGCCGCTGTACCTCTACGTCACGTGGATGCTGTGGCGCGGACGCTCGGCGCGGCGGCTGATGTTCGCGTCGTTCATCACGATCTTCGGATTTTTCATGCTCGCGCCGCGGATGCACGAGCGGTACCTGTATCCCGCGCTGGTATTCGCGGCGCCGCTCGCGCTCGAGTCGGCGACCATGATGACGGTGTTCGCGATCCTGTCGGTCACGTGCCTATTCAACCTATGGTACGTCTTGCATACTCTAAACACCGTAGTTTTCATGGAC
>DATDGX010000097.1:0-11122 GCA_036521875.1 Binataceae bacterium (SeqCode) | reverse complement strand
GCGGGCACGATTCGACTCCATACCCGAATCGAAACTGAGTTCCGGATGACGGCCGAAGGCCGCCGCCATCAGTACCTGCGCGTCGAAGTGAGCGACAGTGGCCCCGGCATGAGCGATGAAAGTCTCGCGCAATTGTTCACGCCGTTTTTTACCACCAAGTCCGCGGGCACCGGCCTTGGGCTAGTGCTGAGCCAGCGGATAGTTGCGCTGCACGGCGGCCGCCTATGGGCAGCGCGCGGCGGAGTCACGCGCAGGAGCGTCGACGGTGATCAGAAAAGCGCCGAAGGAGACGAAAAAAGTGACCGGCCCGGCATGACTTTCAAAGTTACCCTGCCGGTGATGCGGGCGTCCTGATACCGATTTGATAGCGCCGCGATTTGACCGGGGTGCGATTTAGTCAACACCTGTTACATCGGGGTCCCGCCCCACTCGCTACACGATCGATGTTGTGGTTACGATTATTGCCAAGAAGATGACCTCGACCGACCCAAACTATGCCGAGCGGCTCAAGGACCCCGGCACCGCCCCCGCGATCCTGATCGCCGACGACGATCCCGCCATCCGCCTGGTGTTGCGTCATCGCCTGGAGGCCGACGGCTTCCGCGTCGAGGAAGCCGCCGACAGCAATGCCGCGCTCGCAGTGCTCAAGAGCTCGCGATGCGACGTCGCACTGCTCGACATCATCATGCCCGGCAGCGGCGGTCTCGAGGTGCTGTCCGCCGCGCGCACCGAAAATGTTCGCACCTTGATAATCGTGATCACCGCGGCCAGCACCATGAACAACGCGGTCGAGGCGATGAAGCGCGGCGCGCATGACTATCTCACCAAGCCGTTCGCCAATCTCGACCTGGTCGCGGCGGCAGTCACCCGCGCGGTTGAAGTCGCACGGCAGGCGGCGGATCTCGACCGGCTCAAGGAAGAAGTCAATCCGAAGCTGGTCGGCGGCGAGATCATCGGGCGCAGCGCCGCGATGCAGGAAGTCTATAAGCTCATCGGCCGGGTGGTGACCAACGACGCCACGGTGCTACTCAGCGGGGAAAGCGGGACCGGCAAAGAGCTGGTCGCGCGCGCGATCCATTTCAAGTCGGCGCGCTGGCGCGCGCCATTCGTCGCGGTCAACTGCTCGGCGATTCCCGGCGGATTGTTGGAGAGCGAATTCTTCGGGCATGAGCGCGGCTCGTTCACCGGCGCGACTGAGCGGCGCGCGGGCAAGTTCGAGATGGCGGAAAGCGGGACGGTGTTCCTCGACGAGATCGGCGACCTGCCTCTTGAGCTGCAGCCCAAGCTTTTGCGCGTGCTCCAGGAGCGCGAGTTCAGCCGGGTCGGCAGCGTCGAGACGCTTAAGGTCAAGGCGCGCGTGATCGCCGCGACCAACCAGGATTTGGACAAGCTGGTCGCCGTGCGCCGCTTCCGCGAGGATCTCTACTTCCGCCTCCGCGTGATTCCGATTCATCTGCCCGCGCTGCGCGAAAAGCGCGACGATATTCCCGAGCTCACTGACTACTTCGTGTCGAAAGCGGTGCGCGAGATGGGCGCTCGGGTCACCGCGATCAGTCCCGAGGCGCGGACCAAGCTCGCCGCCTACGAATGGCCCGGCAACGTGCGCGAACTGGAGAACGCAGTGATGCGCGCGGCGCTGCTCGCGCCGGGAAATACCATTCGGGCCGACGATGTCGATCTGTCGCGCAACCCCGCGCTACGCTCGTCCGACGGCGCGGCGGGCGACAGGATTGATGGCGCCGAACTGCCGGAACTGCTCGCGGGCCGGATCGCGGTGTGGCTCGACGCCAACGGCGAAGAGGAGCCGCGCGACCTCTATCATCGGCTGGTCGCGGAAATCGAACGGCCGCTGATCGAGGCCGCGCTCCGGCGCGCCGGCGGCAACCAGGTCAAGGCGGCGCGGATGCTCGGGCTCAATCGCAACACGCTGCGCAAAAAGATCACCGACCACAAAATCGTATTGACCAGGTATCCCGGCGGCGGCTGATGCGCCTCCGATCGCACTTCTACGCGATGGTCGATCCCGCGGGCGGTCACGAGCCAGTGGTGCTCGCGCGAGCGCTGCTCGACGCGGGCGCGCGCGTGATGCAACTGCGGCTCAAGGACGCACCGGCGCGCGACTTCCTGGTGGCCGCGCGCGAGATCGCCAAAATGTGCCGCGAGTGCGGCGCTCTTCTCATCATCAATGATCGCGCGGATATCGCGATGCTGTCCGACGCCGACGGCGTGCATCTCGGGCAAACCGACCTGCCGCTCGCGGCGGCTCGCAAGCTGCTCGGCACGGGCAAGATTGTCGGCGTGTCGACCGCGAGCGTCGAGCAGGCGCGCGCGGCGGAGGCGGGAGGGGCGGACTATATCGGCTTCGGCCCGATGTATCCGGGAGGACTCAAGCAAAACCCAAGGGGCCAGGGACTCGAGCGGCTGCGCGCAGTGCGTGCGGCGGTGAAAATTCCGATCGTCGCGATCGGAGGGATCACCGAGACACTGGTTCCCGAGGTGCTCGCGGCGGGCGCTGACGCGGCGGCGATAATCACCGACGTGGTGAAAGCATCCGACCTCGCGGCGAAGGTCCGCGCAATTCTCGCGACGTCCGCACGAACCTCGCCCGCGCCGCACGATTAAAAACCGCTCCGGACGCGCGCCGCTTTCGGAGTGGTTTCGTCGCGCAACTCAATCTCGACGAATAGCGACCGCTACCAGGACCACGAAAGAAACCGCCGAGCCTATGCGGTGGCGGCGGCGGGTTCGGGATTGCGCCGCGCCTGCTCGGATTCGAGCGACATGCACGCGAGCGTCGCGGTGGCGCCGAGGATGCTCATCACCACGAAAATCTCGAACGCGATCGAGTAGCTGCCGGTCGCATCGTAAATCCTCCCGGTCGCGATCGGCCCCACCACCGCGCCGAGCGTGTTGAAGATCCCCGAGATTCCGCCGATCGAGCCGTAGCGCTTGAGTCCCATGCATTCCGCCTGCAGCAGCGGTATCAGCACCAGCGGCGCGCCGAGCGTGAGTCCGAACACGATCACGAACGGCACCAGCACCGCGCCCCGGCCGACGCCGAAGATCAGCACCATCCCGAATGCCGCCGCGATGAAGTTCACCGCGAGCGCGACGCGCGCGCTGACTCGATCGGCCAGCACGCCCATCCCGAGTTTGCCGAACGATGTGCCCACGTAGACCAGGCTCATCATGGTCGCGGCGAAGGTCGCGCCGTAGCCGAGTCCGATTAAATAGGTGATGAGATGAAGTCCGGTACCCGCCGCGACACACGCGAACAAAAATTGCGCCGCCGCGAGCATCCAGAACGAGCGCGTGCGGAACGCCTCGCCCAGCTCGAGGCCGGGCAGCGCGGAGGCTGCCTGCGCGACGGTCAGATGCAGGTTCTCGGCCTGCGGCGGGCGGCTCCGCACCATCACGATGATCAGCGGAATCACAATGATGAGCATCGGGGCGGCCAGCGTCAGGTATCCGGCGCGCCATCCGCCGAAGTGCAGGATCGCGGCGTTGCCGACCAGCGTCATGCCGGCGCCGCCCAATGAAGTTCCCGCGAAGGTGAGGCCCATCGCGAGGCCGCGCCGCGCGCCAAACCAGTTCGCGATTACCAGCGCGGCCGGCAGCAGCGTCGCGGCGCCAATTCCGACCCCGAGCACCAGGTACGCGACGAGCATCGGAGTGAATGAGTTCGCCTGGCTCGCCATGATGAACGCAAGACCGGAGAGCGCCGCGCCCGCCACCATCACGATGCGCGCCTCGAAGCGATCGAGCATCCATCCGATCAGCGGCGCGCTGAGTCCCGCCGAGAACGCGAGCGCGCCGGTCAGCGTCGAAATCCTGGTGCGGCTCCACCCGAAATGCTTGAGCAGTTGCGGGAAGAAGAGGCCCGCGGTGTCGTAGCCGGAGCCGAAGACGAGAAACAACGTGACGAACAGGCTCGCCACGATGAACCATCCTTGCCGTTCGCGTTGCGTCATCGGAACTCCCCGGCGCCCGAGCCGCCGCGCCGCGCGTGCGCGCTGCCTGCGCTGGAATTTATAGCCGCAGCGCGCGCAGCCGTCGAGACGCGGAGCTCAGGCAGTCACGGCGGCGGCGACCTGCAGCGCCTCCTCGACCTCGAGCGGCCGGCACAAGTTAACGGAAGCGCTCACGACTCGCCGCGCGCTCGAGATCCCGCGCGCCGATCGAGTCGGGCGGTAACACGGGCCCGCACTTTCCGCCAGCAGAATTCACAGTGAGTCAGTTGCGATGCGATTCTGCGGCCGTAGGTCGACAGTTCTCAGTCAGTATTGAGTGGCGTAGAATCCCTGCTAATGGCAACGACCGTCAAGCAGTGGGAAGAAGCCTGGAGCCGGCTCCTCGAGGCACGAGAAAAACTGCAATCCTTCGAACACGACTATGCCATAGTCGGGCACATCCTGATCCTGGACAATACAAAACCGGGCGACATGATAAGTCTCGATTATGATTTCAGCGCGCAGGTGCCGCCCGCCGAAGTTCGGAAGGCGCTTGAGAATTTTAACAAAGCGCTACGACGCGAAGACGGCCTGTTTCGACAACTTCGCAAGGCCGACATGGCTGCCGCTGCGATCAGGCGGAAATTCGAATAGTCCGTTTCATCCCGCGTTCCACAGATCAGAGGGCCTCAGCTGGGTTCAGGTTCCGATGGTTTCGCGCGCACTGAGCTGCTGAGCGGAAAACGTCGCGTCCCTCTTTGAGAGGATGAGCTATGGCGCAACGAGCCGATATCGAACGTTATCGGGAAAATTGGCAAGACGAGGTTGACAGCGCTGCCGAGTACAGCGCGATGGCAGAGAGCGAGCCCGATCCAAAGATCGCCAAAGTGTACTCCAATCTCGCGAGGATGGAGGAAGCTCACATTGCATTTTGGGAAGAGCGGTTGCGCTCCGCTGGAGAGAGGGTTGGAGAACGTCGGTCGTCCTGGCGCAGCCGCGTTGTCGCCTGGATCGCCCGGCGGCTCGGCCCTAATGCGGTCCTCTCGACGATCGCCGCGAAGGAGGCAGCGGACCGGAATGTGTATGTGAAACAGCCCGAGACTAGCGGCACCCGGATGAGCGCGCAGGAGCAATGGCATACCCGGGTCCTGGGCCAACTGCTGCGCACGCAGCCTCAAGGGTTGAGCGGAAGCTTTCTGGGCCGACTTGAGGGCAGGCATCGCGCGGTCGGCGGCAATGCCCTGCGCGCCGCAGTGCTAGGTGCGAATGATGGCCTGTGCTCGAATCTAAGCTTGGTGATGGGAGTGGCAGGTGCATCGATCAACCGTCACGGCATCCTCATCACCGGTGTAGCTGGCCTCATTGCGGGCGCCTGCTCGATGGCGCTGGGAGAGTGGGTTTCAGTGACTAGCGCGCGAGAGCTGGCCGAGCGGGAGATTCGGATCGAATCGAGTGAACTGCAAGAAGATCCTAAAGGCGAAGGCGAGGAGCTGCAGCTGATCTACGAATCGAAAGGGCTGAGCAGCAGTGAAGCGAAGCGCGTGGTCGAGCAAATGCTTTCAGACAAGACTGCGACTCTCGACGCTCTCGCACGCGAGGAACTGGGGATTGATCCAACTGAGTTGGGTGGCTCCGCGTATGAGGCCGCTCTAGCGTCGTTCACGCTTTTCGCATTGGGCGCGATAGTTCCGATTCTCCCGTTCTTGGTCACCGCGGGAAGTGTCGCAGTTATCACCAGCGTTGGACTGAGCGGTATCGCCTTGTTCGCGATTGGCGCCGCGATCACGATCTTTACCGGGGTGACCGTTTGGCGCTCTGGGAGCCGGCAACTCGCACTTGGCCTCGGAGCTGCCGCCGTAACCTTCATTATTGGCCGGGCTATTGGGGCCACTCTGACTTGACGCGGCCACCGACAGTCGAGATCTCGCGCGAGTTCCCACGCCATTAGGCACCAAGCGGCGGTGCTTCGGGCCGCTCACCTTCGTCGGTCAAACCGAGCTGCCGGTGAAAACGTAAACCAGCGTTGGATGATCACCCGCGTCAAAAGCGCGATCGATATTGCGCCTCCGATGACAACGATCGCCTGCGGCCGCTGAGTCTGCGCGCCGAAGCCTCATGCTCGCGCAACACCCCGATAGTCTGCTCCTCGCTGAATCGGCTGCCCTTCATATGTCCGTCTCCTTTCACTCGACGGACTCTACCTCAATCCTGCTGGGCGCTAGGGGCGCAGGCCAAGACCACTGTTATTTGGTCGGCATGCGCTTCGGTATTCAAGTTTCGGAAATTTCCTGATCCGATTACCAAACAGTGGCTCGGAGAGCTATGTCCCGGCGCACTCCTTCCCTATGACGTCGAGCTGCGCGGCAAATTGATTCAAAATCGCGTCAAAATGAATCGCGCGGATTTACCTCAAGCATGAAGACCGGCCACGCCGTCGCGTTCGCGCTTGAGTCGATTTCGATGCCGGCCATGGCGTAAGCATTGCCATAACCGGAAGGGGGCTGTCCCGAGGTCGTGAAATTGCCGAACGGGTCGTAGGTGTACTGGTACTGGAACGCGCCTGAAGAGTTGACGGCGGCCAGCACCGAGCCCAGCGCGTCGTGGATCGGCACGATGCCAGCAATCGGCAGGACCTCGTTGGAACCCAGCATCGCCACGATGTTGGTCGAGGTGCTTCCGGTGGTGATCTGAACCGGTGTTGCTGTCGTAAAGATAAGCTGTGGTCTGACCCACGGCGGCGACCGTTTCGCGTCTTCCTCCGCCATCAATCTGGCGCGTGTGCTATGACGGAAATGGCCGTAAGTCTTCTCGCCACCATAGGGCAAAGGAGTCGCCGTCGAATATGTCCACGACAACGCCAATTAGATTGCGTGCTAACTCCTCTAGATCCGCATCGGTTAAAACCTTCTTCCGTTCAGGTGCTGAAGCCGCGGAAAAGAAGCCCGAGACTGGGAAGTAACTCGACCAATCTGATATGAGTTCCTCGATTTCGTGATCAGAGGTGTCCGGCCCTTTCAATACCCAACAGATTTCACCCTGGTAGGTAGTTGCGCGGTCTTTGTATTTGTACTCGTCCCATCCAGGGTCCGAAACCGCACTAGCAAAATCATGTAATAGTACGGCGTTATTCTCGTTGCTGATGAAGCCCTTGACTACCTTGCCGAGCAGTTGAATAGCTACAGACCGGTCGACCATTGGGATCGACCACCCCAAATTTGCCAAAGACTCTGCATCAACGGTGTCAGGCGAGATTACGAAGAAGCTACCGCGCTCAAAATTGCTTCTGTTCTGTGTGAGTCTGGCCACGACTTTGAATCCAAAGGGAATGTGACCCATAACGTAGTCTCTGGCGCGTGAAACATCTCTGAGCTTCTGTATTTTCATAACTCGCTATTACCCCAGAGCCAAATCAACCTGCAGCAGTATTCAGCTGCCCGCGGAATCAAAATATGAACCATGTGAAATCAAAGATTGTATTCCACTCTTGGGTTCCATCTGACCAAAGTTGAAGCTTGGTCCCCTGAATCCGGAGACTATGTTTTCCAAGCTGTCGATGTTGCAGGTCATAGTGGTCACCCTTAGGTAGATCATGCCCAAAGTCAGGGTGAAGACGCCAGCCAGTACCTTTGTTAACCCAACTGCCATATTTGCTTCCCTGCGGTTCTGTCGGGTCGCCATGCCACTCCCAGTCCGGCCCTGGAGAGTCCGCGGGATTGTCGCTTAGTGGTGGCCACTGCACCATGTCGCCGGCCAGCTGTATGCCAGATTCATTCGGCGTCCCGCCGAGCGGTGACAACATCAAAGCCCCGTCAATGCCCGTTGCGTGGTTCGTCGCGCCGAGCTGAAACTTGAATTGCCTGCCCTGAAAGGTAGGTGTCGGCGTTGAGCCCAGGGAGAAGATCCAACCGATGAGCGGCCCGAATATCGGTATGTTGAAGGAAAAATGCCCGATGTTGTCGTCGGCACTTCCACTTTGGTTGGCGTAGGCATCGCAGTCCGGACAGTCATCGTCCTGCATGCCCGAGATGTCACTGTTACCGATTGGCCCATTGCCTGCGTATGTGAACATATTGGCCTTGCCGCGCTGCGCGTCTTCGGACACGAAGCGCGTGAGCGCCGGACTATAGTAGCGGGCATTCGCGTGATACAGCCCGGTGGGGTCGATCTCGATGCCGGCCATGCCATAAACATTACCATAGCCGGACGGGGGCTGTCCCGAAGTGGTGAAATTGCCGAACGGGTCGTAGGTGTACTGGTACTGCAAAGCGCCGGAAGAGTTGACACCGCCCAGCACCGAGCCCAGCGCGTCGTGGATCGGCACGATGCCGGCAATCGAGAGGATCTCATTGGAGCCCGGAATCGCCACGATATTGGTCGAGGTGCTTCCGGCGGTGATCTGCACCGGTGTTGCTCCGTCATAAAGATACGCTGTGGTTTGACCCGCGGCGGCGACCGTTTCGCGTCTTCCTCCGCCATCGTAGGTGTAGCTGTTGACCGCGCTTCCGGCAGTCAACGACAGCATCCGGGTTCTCCGGCAGGGAGTACATCGCTAGGTCACTGTTATCTCGTCGGCATGCGCTTTCGACAGAGCTACCAATTCACAACCATATGAAGTGGTCACTTTAAGCAGAGTCCAACGTTCATCTGTTATATCTTTCATGTGCTTCGGAAGATATTGTTGAGCATGCTCGTCATTATAGTCCCAGACCCATCTTACATCCTCTGGTGGGCAGCTGTCCCCTTCATAAATTGAAATTCCAAAAATAATATTACCTTCCAAAAAATTGTCCGCTCGCAATCGCACAAGTCTTGGCAAAGCCAGGCTAAAATCCCTGCCGTCTACTCGCCGACAGAGGAGAGTCAAATCTCCACCATCCGGAGACAAAACAATCCCCAAGAGAAGTCCATCGTGAAACTCCGGGTCTATCAATGTGCCGTCGGGATCTATAACGAGAATCATTCTCAAACCTCGCCTTATTCAATGCGGTCTCATGGTAACGGGGGATCCCCCGGCTGCAGTGGCCTTCCCGGTCCGCGATCACCCTTACTAGGCTTGCCTCCGCCAGCCGGTCTACCCCAGTCATGCGCGTGGGGACGGAGGCCGTTGTGTGAGTGCCCAGTATCAACATCAGTCTGCGGAAACCCATCTGGCCCATATCTTCGTGTCTGCTGTCCGTCGCTAACTGTTGAATTCGGTGGACCCTCGAATGCGTTTTTATAGAGGATGTAGGCAGCCCATCCGGCCAGCCCGATACCAATCGCGACATCACATTCCGGGCACGCCACCTCGCCAGCTGTTTCGACAGCGGCGGTTCCAGCCCATACGCTCATAGCTACCGCCGATCCGCTCGCGACCAGCGGTCCTTGCGCCTTACCTCCGGTCGGTGAGGAGACCACTACCCCGTCCTGAATGCCCGCAGAGGCGAATGTCCTGCCGAACTGAACCTTCATTTGCCTGCCGACGAAGGTAGGTGTCGGCGCAGAGCTGTCCCAGAACAGACCAATGAACGCACCGACTATCGGTAAATCAGTCAGTACCGGAGAATAATCGAAGAAACCGGTCTCCGCGGGAACAGGAACATAGTCTCCGTAAAGGTAATCCCACATGCCCGAGGTGTCACTGTTACCGATCGGCCCATTGCCGGCGTAGGTGAACATATTCGCCTTCCCGCGCTGCGGGTCTTCGGACACGAAGCGGGTGAGCGCCGGGTTGTAGTAGCGGGCATTTGCGTGGTAGAGCCCGGTCGGGTCGATCTCGATGCCGGCCATGCCATAGACATTACCATAGCCGGAGGGGGGCTGTCCCGAAGTGGTGAAATTGCCGAACGGGTCGTAGGTGTACTGGTACTGCAGAGCGCCTGCAGAGTTGATGCCGCCCAGCACCGAGCCCAGCGCGTCATGGATCGGCACAATGCCCGCAATCGACAGGACCTCGTTGGAACCCGGAATCGCCACGATATTGGTCGATGTGCTTCCGGCGGTGATCTGAACCGGCGTTACTCCATCGTAAAGATACGCCGTGGTCTGACCCGCGGCGGCGACCGTTTCGCGTCTTCCTCCGGCGTCGTAAGTGTAGTCCGTGACCGCGCTTCCGGCAGTCAGCGACAGCATTTCGTTGCGCGCATCCCATTGGTAGGTCGAAATCGAGGTGGGATCCGATTTCAGATTATTGGCCGCGTCGACAGTCGGTTGGACCCCATTGGTCCACGTCTTGATCTGGTTGGTATCGGCGTAGACCGCGGTAGCAGAAGACGCTGAAGGCAAATTTGTCACCGCCAGGCTGCCAGCCTTGCCCGATACGGTGCTGTCGGCGCGGTAAGAGTAAGTCAGATTACCAAGCACAGTCCCGGTCGTGCCGGTACAAGTCCAATTGCTGAGCGGGGTTCCGCCTGCGTTGTAGTACAGGGCACACAGGCGCTCGGAGGCAGGATCGTAGGCATACGCGGACGTGACGTTGTTCACCGTCAACTCCTGGCGTTGCCCGTCGGCAGTGTAGCTCAGACCCGCGCTCGTGCTCGTGGTCGATACCGCGGTCAACTCGTTCGCGTCATCAGGTGTATAACTGATGAGCTGACCAGGGCTGGGGGGCTGCATGCTAGTTTCACGGCCGATTAAGTCGTAGTGGTAAACAAGACTGCCTTCCGGCGCACAAGTCGTCAGCACATCGTCGAGCCCATCGTAGGTAAACGAATCGGTATTTCCACCGCACGGCGTCCCTTGACTCGCATGAACGATACCCGTCAGCCGATTCGCTAGATCGTAGGTATAGCTGTCATTCATGGTCCCATGACCCAGGAGACCGTTGACGTCATAATGTGCTTTGGTAATGCGGCCCAGGTTATCGTGGTCGAAGGTGTTAACCACCCCACGTTTGTCGTCGTACTCGTCCAGAACACCGCCCGCGTTTTCGACTAAGTAGTGCGCGCAAGAACCAGATGGATCGCACTCCTTCACGTTCCAGCTCGACACCGTCAGAGGCGGCGTCCAGTCCCAACTCGTGAGATTGCCGTTTGCGTCGGTCTACTGCCTCAGGTTGCCGTTCCAATTGTAGACATAGGTCGTCGAATATCCGTTTGGATCGACGACACTTGTCGTCTCGTCTTTATCATCGTAAGTGTAGGTCGTAGTCTGATTGTCCATCGGCGGCCCCATGACTTTCAGAATTCTTCCTA
>DATDGX010000096.1:0-22120 GCA_036521875.1 Binataceae bacterium (SeqCode) | reverse complement strand
GACCCGCTCGCGCAGATGGACGCGCAAACCCGCAAGCGCGGCACGCTCGACGCGATCAAACGCATTCTGCTGCGAGAGAGCCTCAACCAGCCGCTGATGGTGATCTTCGAGGACCTCCATTGGATCGACGAGGGCACCCAGGCATTCCTCAATCTGCTCGCCGACTCAATCGGCACCGCGAAGATTCTGCTGCTGGTAAACTATCGACCCGAATACTCGCATCACTGGAACAGCAAGACTTACTACACGCAGTTGCGCCTCGACCCGCTCGGCAGGGAAAGCGCTGAGGAAATGCTGTCGTCTCTGATCGGTGACGGCAAGGACCTGATCCCACTCAAGCGGCTGATCATCGAGAAGACCGACGGCAACCCGTTTTTCATCGAAGAAACTGTGCTGGTGCTGTTCGATGAGGGAGCACTGGTCCGCGACGGCACGGTGAAGCTCACTTGTTCTATGAACCGGCTCAAGATACCGCCCACGGTGGAGGCGATCCTGACCTCGCGCATCGATCGGCTGCCGCCGAAGGAAAAGGATCTTCTCCAAACGCTGGCGGTGATCGGCAGGGAGTTTCCGGTGAGTCTCATCCGCGCAGTCTCAGACGCGGACGATCTCGAAGCGATGCTGGAGCATCTGCAGCTCGCCGAGTTCATCTACGAGCAGCCCGCCGTGGGTGACACCGGGTACATCTTCAAGCACGCGCTCACCCAGGAGGTTACCTACAACTCGATCCTGATCGATCGCCGCAAGCAGATTCATGAGCGTGCCGGTGCCGCGATCGAGGCTCTGTTCGCAAACCAGCTCGACGACCATCTCGGTGAACTCGCGCGTCACTATGGCCGCAGCGCAAATTCGAGCAAGGCGGTCACGTACTTAAGACGGGCCGCCGGACAGGCTTGGCAGCGATCCGCCGTCAGGGAGGCATTCAGCTACCTGGAGACGGCGCGGCAGGTGGCTGCCGCCCTTCCCGACGATGCGGAACGAGACCGTAAGGAACTGGCGATCCAACGCGGTCTGATGGGAATGTCTGGTCCCCTGAGAGGCTACGGCTCCAAGGAACGCCTCGACGCAAGCCTGCGGGCTCGCGAGCTGTGCCGGCGGCTCGGCGACGAGACTCGACTTGCCTGGATACTGGGAAATCTGGGCGACGTCTACATCAACACCCAGCAGTACAAGAGCACCCGCCAGATGATTCAGGAATTGACCGAGCTGGCCAGTCGAACCGGTGACCCGCGCGCACTCGAGCATATGGCCTACGCGAACGCCCATCTGTGCTGGAGGATCGGCAACTATTCCGAGTCGTGTTCGTCCAGCGAAGAGGTGCTCGCCCATTACGTCGAGCTTTCAGGCGAGGAAGTCGATGAAGTGTTGGTGAACGCCGTGTGGGCCCAGGCCTTGTTCCTTTGTTTCTCTTTGACGGTACTCGGCCACATCGACCGGGCGCGCGAGGTTGGACGCGAATTGTCTGGCTGGTCGGCAAAGTGGCCGAATCACAGATTCCTGGAAGGCGGCGTCATATTGGCGTCGATGTATCCCAACTTGCTCTTGCGCGATGTGACCAAGGCAGAGGCGGCAGCGAAGCGGCTCAAGGAAATCGACCAAGAAGTCGATAGGACAACGTTCGAGTGGGCATGTGAATGTCACGGCTGGGCGATTGCAGCGCATGGCCGGCTCAGCGAGGGCGTCGCCGAGATCAACAGCGTCGATCAGAGCGGGCTTGGCCTCGAGCCGGACACCTTCCATTGCTTCGTCATGGCGGATTCCTACTTGCGGGGAGAGCTCGCCTCTGAGGCTCTCCGATGGGCGCAACGCGGATTGGCAACCGCGGACAAAGTCGGGGAACGGCAGATGGAGGCTGAACTTTGGCGTCTCAGCGGCGAGGCGTCGCTGCTGCAGGATGAAGGCAACAGTTCGGAAGCCGAGCGATCATTCAGATCAGCAATCGAAGCAGCTCGCAGACAAAGCGCGAGACTCTTCGAGCTGCGCGCGACGACGAGTCTCGCGCACTTACTCGACAAGCAGGGCAAGCGCGCCGAAGCGCGTGCGATGCTCGCGAGAATCTACGACTGGTTCACCGAAGGCTTCGACACCGCCGACCTCAAGGACGCCAAGGCGCTGCTCGACGAGCTGAACGCGTAGCTGGGAGATCAGGGGAGCAAGGCGACATCGCGTGAAAATTGTCCGCTATGGTCAGGACGGTCGCGAGCGATACGGTGCGCTGAAAGGCGACCGGATTGAGCCGCTGGAAGGTGAGCTCGACGCGCTTAAGAGAACGCCGGGGGCCAAATCGATCCCGCTCGACACCGTCCGGCTTCTCGCGCCCGCCACGCCGAGCAAGATTGTCGCCGCCGGATTGAACTACGGCGAATTCGTACGAGAGCTGAAAGTCGAGCCGCCCAAAGAACCGCTGCTGTTCATCAAACCGTCAACCGCGGTGATCGGACCCAACGACGCGATAGTCTATCCGCGGCAAACGCAGGAGCCGTATTACGAAGGCGAACTGGCGATCGTGATCGCGCGCAGAGCTTCGAGGGTTCCGCCCTCCGAGGCGCGGCGCTACGTGCTCGGTTACACCTGCATGAACGACGTCACCGCGGCCGACCTGCAAAGTCGCGATCGCGAATTCACTCGCAGCAAGAGTTTCGACACCTTCGCGCCACTGGGTCCGGTCATCGAGACCGCTATCGAAAATCCCGATGCGCTCGCGCTCACGACCAAACACAACGGAAAGCTTCGTCAGAATACCCGCACCTCGGATCTGATTTTCAAGTGCGACTTCCTGGTCAGCTTCATCTCGCAAATCATGACGCTGCTGCCCGGTGACGTGATTTCGACCGGCACACCGCCGGGAGTCGGTCAAATCCAGCTTGGCGATGTAATCGAAATCGAGATCGAAAAAATCGGGGTGCTGATCAACACTGTCGCTGCGATGGAATAGGCCGCGGCGGAGATCCCGACTGCTTCAGGCAAAATCCGGGACAGTTATCGCACGCTTCGGAGGCGCACTTCGCGAGGACGCGCGCCGTCCGCGGGCATCACGATCCCCTCGTGCTCCATCAGCTCGACCATCCGCGCCGCGCGGTTGTAGCCGATGCGGAGCCGGCGCTGGATCATCGAGATCGACGCCTGGTTGGTCTCCATCACGATCCGCACCGCCTCATCGTACATCGCGTCGCGACGCTCCGGGTCGCCGCCGTCGTCTTCGCTCTCACTCGGCGGCCTGGTCTCGAGGATCTCCATCCGGTATTCGGGGGCGCCCTGCGCGCGCAGGAAATCGGTGAGCTTGCGGATCTCGTTCTCCGAAACGAACGGGCCGTGCAGGCGGCGGAGTTTCGCGCTGCCGGGAGGCATGAACAGCATGTCGCCGGCGCCGAGCAGGCGTTCGGCTCCGATCGAATCGAGGATGGTGCGCGAGTCGACGCGCGAGGTGACCTGCAAGGAAATTCGCGCCGGCAGGTTCGCCTTGATGATCCCGGTGATGATGTCGACCGATGGCCGCTGGGTCGCAAGGATGAGATGGATCCCCGACGCGCGCGCCTTCTGCGCGAGTCGCGTGATATTGAGCTCGACGGTCTTGCCCTCACTCAGCAGGAGGTCGGCGAGCTCGTCGATCACGATAACGATCTTGGGGAGCTTGTGATGCTCGATCGGCGCCGCCTGCCCTTGCGCCCCGTCGCCTGCGGCATCGCTGGCCTGCTGCACGGGCTTGAGCTGCACGACCTTCTCGCCCGAGGCGAGCGCGCGATTGTAGCCGTCGATATTGCGCACGCCCAGCTCGCGCATCGCGAGGTAGCGGTTCTCCATCTCCTGGGTCGCCCACAGCAGCGCGGACGCGGCCTTCTGCGGATCGACCACCACCGGGACCAGCAGATGCGGGATGTTCTCGTAGACCGACAGCTCGAGCATCTTGGGATCGATCAGGATGAAGCGCACGTCGTCGGCGGTCGCGTTGAACAGGATCGACGCGATCATGGTGTGAATGGAAACCGACTTGCCGGTGCCGGTCGCGCCGGCGATCAGCAGATGCGGCATCTTCGCGAGATCGGCGGCGACCGGCCGTCCCGCGATATCCTTGCCCAGCGCTATCGCGAGCTGGCTGCCCGACGAGGCGAACTCGTCGGCCTCCAGAATTTCGCGCAGATAGACGCGCTCGCGCTTGCGGTTGGGAACCTCGATACCAACCACCGCCTCGCCCGGCACCGGCGCCTGGATCCTGACGGCAGCAGCTCTGAGAGCCATCGACAGGTCGTCGGCCAGATTCACAATCTGGCTCACCTTGATTCCGGAGCCCGGCTCGAACTTGTACATCGTGACCACCGGCCCGGGCTGCACCTCGACCACCCGGCCCTCGACGCCGAAATCGCCGAGCTTCTGTTCGAGCACGCGCGCGCTGCGTTCGAGCTGCTCCTCATCGACCTGGGTGTGCTGGGCGGGCGGATTGTCGAGCAGCGATGGCGACGGCAGTTTGTATCCGCCTTTGCTTCGCGGCGACGGCGGAGTCTTGTCGCGCTTGTCGCGCGCCGCCGGCTCGCGCGGCTCGATGCGACGGACCTTGAGAGCGCGAGGCTTGCCGTCAATCTCAATGTCAATGTCACGGAATCGTTCGGCGACGTCATTTAAGTTGTCGAGGGGACCCGCGGTCCCGAGCGTGAACACATTCCCGTCCCGATCCGCGTAGCGATCGTCGCGATTGTCGCGGCGCGCCGGCCTGATTCTGCCGGCCAGCCCGCTTACCACTTCGGTGGGCGCCCGCTTGAGCATCAGCGCAAATCCGAGTGCGAGTGCGAGCAGCACGGCGAGGTAGCCGCCGGCGAGGTTGAGCGAGCCGTTCAACGCGCTCGCGGCCAGCGCGCCAGGCTGACCGCCGAGGCGCGCGTCGCTCAAGTCCCAGAGGCTCGCACCGGTTGCGAGCGCGGCGATCAGAATTGCGCCGCCGGCGATTTCACGGACCATGGCGCGAAGCGGCGTGCCGGTCCAGACGCGAATCGCGAGCCAGACGACGAGGACCATCAGCAGGTACGACTGGTATCCGATTGCGCCGCTCAGATACGCCGCCATCGCGTCGCCGACCGGGCCGCCTAAGTTTGGCTGGCGGGCGATATCGAAGCATCCGAGGCTGACCGCGCCGAACGCGGCGCACGCGATCATCGCGAGCGCGAGCAGTTCGCGCGCGATCCGGTTGTGGCTCGCGTCGGCCGGCGCAAGCTCAATCGGCGGCGGCGCCGGAGCGGGATCGGGCGTGGGCGTTTTCGGCTTCTGCGCGATCGCCTCAAACCTCCGTCAGGTGCGTGATTACCAGCGGGCGCTTGCCGAGCTCATCGCTAAAGTAGCGGCGCAGCGTGCGCACCGCCTCGTCCTTGATCTCGTTGTGGAGCTCGTATTTGATTCGCGACTCGCCGGCGCGGAGCGGGCCGGAAATTTGACTGAGGCGCGCTTCCAGCTCGGCACGCGCGCGCCGGATGTGCTCCGAGGTGCCGTCGCCGCTGACCAGCCCGCGCGAGACCAGCTCCGGGCCGGCGATGATCGCGCCAGTCTTCGCCGACACCACGATGATCGCCATCACGGTGCCGTCGTGCGCCAGCGCGCGGCGCTCGCCGAGGAGCGCCGGATCGCTCTCTTCGCCCGCTTCGTCGATCATGCGGCGTCCGGCCGGGACCACGGCGCCGCGGCGCGCACCGGCGCCGTTCATCACCAGCGTCTCGCCGTCTTCGAGCAGGAAGCAGTCCCGCTCGCAGATGCCGCTCTCGACGGCAAGCGCGACGTGGCGCGTGAGATGTCGATACTCGCCATGAATCGGGATGAAGTTTCGCGGGCGCGTGAGCGCAATCATCTCGGC
Organism: Binataceae bacterium (SeqCode); assembly: GCA_036521875.1. Classification (GTDB taxonomy): domain Bacteria; phylum Desulfobacterota; class Binatia; order Binatales; family Binataceae; genus DATDGX01. The sequence goes on along the minus strand of DATDGX010000096.1, from coordinate 16,287 downwards.
CAGCTCGTCGCGGCTGGCATGACCGGAGACATGCACCGGCGCCACCGCGTCGTACACCACCTCGGCGCCCTGCTTGAACAGCCGGTTCACCACCCGATTGATGGTGCGCTCGTTGCCCGGAATCGATCGCGATGAGAGTACAACCACGTCGCACGACTCGATGCGGACGCGCGGATGCGAATCCACCGCAAGCCTGGCCAGCGCGGAGAGCGGTTCGCCCTGGCTGCCGCTGGCGAGGTAGGTGAGCCGATGCGCCTCGAGGAACTCGGCTTCAGCGGGTTCGATGAAGGTGCCCGGCGGCAGGGGCAGCAAGCCCATCTCGAGTCCCAAGCGCACGCTTTCAGCCATGCGCCGTCCGAGCGGGACCACGCGGCGGCCAAACTCGCGCGAGACTTCCGCGGCTTGCCGGATGCGATGCAGATGCGAGGAAAATGCGGTGACGAAGAAGCGTCCGCGGGTGCGCGAAACCAACTCGCGCAGCACAGGCTTAATCGAGCTTTCGGAGCCGGAGCGGCCGGCGCGCTCGACGTTGGTCGAGTCGGAGAGCAGGAGCGCAACGCCTTCGGCGCCCAGCTCGGCGAAACGCTCGCGATCGAAGCGTTCGCCATCGACAGGTTGCTCGTCGATCTTGAAGTCGCCGCTGTGAACGATAAGTCCCGCCGGCGTGCGGAGCGCGAGCGCCAGCGAGTCGGGCGTCGAATGGGTGACGCGAAGAGGCTCGACGGTGAAGGGTCCCGCCGCGAAGGGATGGCGCGGCGAAATGACCCGGAGATCGGCGCCCTCGTAACCGCCCTCGCGAAGACGGCGGCGCGCGAACGCGAGCGTCACCGCACTGCCATAGACGGGAGCCGCCGCGCGCTTCAGCAGATGCGGCAACGCGCCGATGTGATCTTCATGCGCATGGGTGAGCACGATGGCGTCGATGGAGAAGCGCTCGGTGTCGAGCGCCGCGAAGTCAGGGACGTAGATGTCGCCGCCGAGGACCGGCTCCTCGGGGAACATCAGGCCGCAATCGATCACCACGGCATGCCCGCCGCACTCAACCGCCATCAGGTTGAGCCCGATCTCGCCGAGACCGCCGAGCGCTAAAATTCTTACTGGAGGCGTCGTGGAAGCAGCCATCTCACTCTCACCGCCCTGCCGCCGCACAGCCCCCGAGTATATAGGTCCGAAAATACCTGCGAAAGCCGACTCGGCGGTTTCCTCGAGGCCGGGAGGTGAAGCGTTTTCCACAGGTGGGCGTGCGGTTTGGGCGGATCTTCTTGCGTTCAGCCCGAGGCGGGGTTAGCTTCGCATCCAGAGGCAGCCCGCGATGGCAGTTAACAAGGCGATATTGATCGGCAACCTGGGACGCGACCCGGAAATCCGCTACCTCCCCAATTCCGGCCAGCCGGTCGCAAGCTTTTCGGTCGCGACCTCCGACACCTTCACCGACCGCAACGGCGCCAAGCAGGAACGCACCGACTGGCACAACATCGTCGTCTACGGCAAACAGGCCGAAATCTGCGGGCAGTACCTGAAGAAGGGGCGCCAGGTATTCATCGAGGGCCGCATCAACTACCGCCAGTATGAAGCCAAGGACGGTAGCGGCAAACGCTACATCACCGAGATAGTCGCGCAGCGCGTGCAGTTCCTCGGCGGGCGGGGTGCGGGCGCTGGCGGCGACGAGCCGGGCGAGTTCCGCGGCGGAGGTGCTGGCGGCGGTGCCGGAGGCGGAGGTCTTCCGGGCGGCGATGAGGGCGGCGGTCCTCCGATGGACGACGAAGATATCCCGTTCTAGTCGTTCGCGCCGTTTCACAGGCGGCGGAGTTTCGGTGTCGGTGGCAAATCGCGATCGTCGCCGGCCAGTGCTACAGCGAAGAACTCGCGGAGCGCGTCGCGAAGCTCTCCCAGCGCGATGCTCATGTGCTCGCGCGGCAGGGCGTCGAGTTTCGCGCGCGCCTTTTCGTGCAACGAAGCGGCACCCTCGAGATTTCCGCGCTGTGCGTGCAGGATCGCGACGGCGGCTTGGATAATTCCCTGGTAGAACAGTTTCTCCGCGCCGGCGCTGCGCTTCCACCCCTCCTCCCACGCCTCGTGGCATTCGAAGAAGCGGCCCTGGTTGAAGAGGTCGATCCCTTCCTCGTAGAACTGAGCGGAAGATTTGTGCGCCATACTGCGGGGCCTTGGCGTAAAGCATAGCCGTGCTCCGCTTGACGGATAAAGCGGCCGCGATCGAGTATCGCGTCGGAGGTGCGTCATGAGCGAGGCGTACGCCAACAAGCTAATCGCGCTGCCAGGAGCCAACCTCAAGATGCGCGAGCGCGACCTGATGCGCGGCGGCACCGAGGCGATGCTCGAGATTCCGGTGCCCTCGTTCCTCATCGAGCATCAGCAGGGGCTGGTGCTATTCGACACCGGAGTCAATCCGCGCGTCCCCGACGACCCGGAAGGATACTGGGGACCCGCCGCGAAATTCCTGAACGTGAGTTGCACGGCGGACCAAATCGTCGACCGGCAGGTACGGGCGCACGGTTACAAACCGGAAGACGTAAAGTACGTGGTCGTCTCGCATCTGCATCTCGATCACGCGGGCGGCCTCGCGCTGTTCCCCAACGCGCAGTTCGTGATCATGAAGGGTGAGCTTCCGTATGCTTATTGGCCCGACCGCCGCGCGCGCGGCGGGTTCATCCTGGGCGATCTGCTTCCGACCCGCGGCTTCGATTGGCGCGAGCTGACGGAGGACACCGACCTTTTCGGCGACGGTAGCTTGCGAATTTTAAGAACCACCGGGCACACGCCGGGCGAATGCTCGATGATGGTGCGCCTCAAGCGCTCGGGCGCGATGGTGCTGACCGGGGATACGATTCATATCCGCAGGCAAGTCGACACGCTGGCCGCGATGGCTGGGGACTTCGACGAGAGCGAGGCGAGCCGATCGATTCAGCGGCTCAAGGACATGCAGGAGAGCAAGGCGGCGCGGCTCTGGATAAGTCACGCGCCCGAGGACTGGGCGAACTATCCGCACGAGATGGACTAGATCGCCATAGGCGTTCCTACATCGCGAGCCGCGGTCTGCGTCATTGAGGGGCGGGGTCGGATGCGAACGGATAGCGCGACTTGAGAAGCTCTATCAACTGCGACGCCTCAGCCTCGTCCACTCCGCCTCCGAAGCGGAAACGTCTTCGGACCGTAGGGAGTGTCGAATACAGAAGCTCCGGCGGTCGGAACCTCAACCCTTGCCATCGTCGTCCCACTCGAGACCATCCGGAAAATGCGCGGCGCTTGACTTAAAGTCACCGACTGGCGGGTCGAGACTCGGCGGGATGACAAATAAAACTGCGCGCCAGATTGCCGCTAGGCTGCGGAGTGCATCGCGGAGAGCCATCTACCGCCGATACAGGTGAGCACATGGCTTGATCTTCCGTTCAGCGTCTTGCCCTCGGTCGGGCCGGATCCGGTAGCGGTGAATTCACAGGCCGCCAGCACCACGCCGTTCACCTCGCGCGCGTTGACGAGCTTGATCGCGATCCTGGTCCAGCCCGCCGCGGACAGCATGCCGAGGGAGCGTTCGATCGCCAGCCGGCCGATAGCGATGGCGCCACCGACCAGGACGCTATCTTCAGTGTAGAGTTGGGCCGTTGCTGCGGCGCCGTGGGAATTCCACGCGCGCTCCCACGCGCCGATGAATTCGGCAGCGACCTGTTCGGGGCTCGCTTTCGGTTCCACGATTGGCGCGTGAGTGCTTACGCGGCGCCGTGGCGGAGCAGACGGCCCGACATCGCGCCGCTCGGCACCCCGCCTTCGAGCGTGACCTCTCCGTTCACGACGATGTAGCGGTAGCCATCGGCCTTCTGCACGCGGCGCCATTCGCCGCCGGGCAAATCGCGCGCGACTTCCATCTTGCGCACGCCCAGCTTGTCGTAGTCATAGACCACGACGTCGGCGGGAGCGCCCTCGCGCAGCGTTCCGCGATCTCGGAATCCGGCGCACAGCGCGGGCAGCGTCGAGAGCCGCCAATGCGCTTCCTCGAGGCTCAGCATGTGGTGCTCGCGCACCAAGTTCGCGATGAACTCGGTCGGATAGCGCCCGCCGGTGAAAAACTTGGTATGCGCGCCTCCGTCAGAGACGCCGGGAATCAGCCAAGGGTTGTCGATCATCTCTCTGAGGAATTCCATGTTCTGATTCGGACCGGGAGCGTAGAACTCGGTGCACAGATTGTCGGCGACCGCGATATCCAGCATCGCGTCGACCGGATGCTTGCCGGTTCGCGAGCCAATTTCGCGCAGCGTCAGTCCTTCGAACTCTTTCAACTCGGGACGCTCGGCCTGGGTGATGAAGATTTGATCGAACTCCTCGGTGATGACGAGCGGGATGGAATTGCGCAGCGCCTCGCGCCGCGCCGGATCGGCGAGCTTGGCTTTGCGCTCGGCGGTAGTGCCGGTGGTCGCATCGCACCACGGTTGCGATTCGTCGAACAGATTCCAATCGACAAAAGTGAAAGTCATGTTGGTGTCGTTGGTGACCGCCTGGCCGTAGACGCGCAGCCCGCGCTGGCGGCAACTGTCGAGCCATTGCATGGTCATGCGATGCACCCACGGATGGCCGTCGCGCGGCTGCACGACGTTGAACAACACCGGACGTCCACTGAGCTCGGCGAGCTTCTCGAAGTGACCAGCATCGTTCTGCGGCTGCGCGCTCACCAGCGTCATCTGGATGAAGCCCTCGTTGCGGCGGCCGAGCACGCGCGCGAGCGCGTAGCAGGTGTCATCGCTCATTAGATCGGAAACCATCGGAGTGCCGTCGAAGTCGCGTTGCACGCATGCGGGACCATTGGGGTCGAGGCGCTGCGCGGACCATCCGCATGCGCCAGCGTCCATCGCCTCGTCGAGCAGACGGCAGATTTCGCGCTCCTCGGCTTCAGTGGGCCCGCGCGTCTTCGCGGCCTCGAGACCCATCACCCAGGTCAGCAGCGGCGAGACGGGGACATAGGGCAGAATATTTATCGCCTTCGGGTGGCGCTCGATACTGTCGAGGAACTCGGGAAAGGTGATCCAATCCCACGGCATCCCGGCCTTCATCGCGTCGTAGGGAATCGCCTCGACGCGCGTCATGGTGAGCATCGCGCGCTCGCGGCCCTCCGGATGTACCGGCGCGAAGCCGAAGCCGCAGTTGCCTATCACCACCGAGGTCACGCCGTGCCAGCTCGAGATCGAGCAGTAAGGGTCCCAGAAAAGCTGCGCGTCGTAATGGGTATGGAGGTCGACGTAGCCGGGCGCGACTATCTGGCCCGAGGCGTCGAGCACGCGCGCGCCGTTGGTTGAGCCAAGCCGGCCGATACGCGCGATACGTCCGTTTTTGATTCCGATATCGGCGCGAAAACGCGGCATCCGGGTGCCGTCGACAATAGTCCCGTCGCGAATGACAAGGTCGAACTCCGCCATGGCGAATTCTCCTCTGTGACGCTGCTGGAAGATCGCGCCTTGAGATTTTGTATGAGCTAACCGATCGGTATTGTCAAATTGCCGCTGGCGTCAGAGTTTTTTGGCGCCGGGTTCGAGCTCGACGCCGCATGGCACCAGCACTCGCACGACCATATTGTAGAAGGCGACGTTCTGCACCAGCTCCATCATCCGGCCGGTGTCGAGAAACGATTTGAGCGCGTTCCAGGCCGAGTCGCTGACCTTCACGTTGCTGGTGGCCTCGACGGCGTAGCGGATGACCGCACGCTCGTCGTCACTGAAGACGGGAGAGGTTTCCCATTCGGCGAGCGCCTCGAGCTGCTCGCGCGGGACGCCGGCGCGGCGCGCGAGATTCCAGTGATGGACGAATTCGTACTCGGCATCGGTGAGACGGCCGACCGTCAGTATCGCCAGCTCGCGCAGTTTCGGGTCGAGCTTGGTGCCATTGCGGAGCTCGCCGCCGAGCCCCAGGAAGCGCCGCAGGAGCTTCGGTGTATGGGCGAGGGTGCGGAAAATGTTCCCGACCGAGCCGCGTTCCGCGGAGAGGTTGTCGAAGATTTCGCGGTCGGCTTCGGGGAGGTCTTCGCGGTTAAGATAAGGGACGCGCGCCATCGGTGATTCTCCTTGTCTAAGGAAGAGAAGGTCTGCCGTGAGCCGGTTCGTAGGTCAGCGCGGGACTACGCGAAGAGCATTTCCGACATCGAGCCGCCGGGCGGGATCATCGGCATCACGGCTTCTTCCTTCGGAATCACGATGTCGATCAGCACCGGCCCCGGCGTCGCGAACGCTTCCTTCATCGTGCGCGAGAGATCCTTAGCCTTCTCGATGCGAAAGCCGTGCGCGCCATACGCGTCGGCGAGCTTGACGAAGTTCGGCACCGACATCGCGGAGTACGAATAGCGCTCGTCGTAGAATTTTTCCTGCCATTGCCGGACCATCCCGAGGAAATAATTGTTCAGGATGATCACCTTGATGTCGACATTATACTGGACCGCGGTGCCGAGCTCCTGGATGTTCATCTGGATCGAGCCGTCACCCGAGACCACCACCACCGGACGGTCGGGCGCCGCGAATTTGGCGCCGATTCCCGCCGGCAACCCGTAGCCCATCGTGCCCAAGCCACCCGAGGTCAGCCACGAACGCGGATGCTCGAAGGGAAACATCTGCGCGACCCACATTTGATGCTGGCCCACGTCGGTGGCCATGATGCAGTCGCCCTTGGTTATCTTGTAAAGCTCCGCGACGACGTCGATAGGCGAGACCTTGTCGCCGCGCTTGCCGTTCTCATAGAGCGGCTTGTCCTTCTGCCACTTGAGGATCTGCTGATGCCACTTGGTCCAATCGGCGCGGCGCCGGGCGATACTCTCGCGGCCTTTGATCACCTGAAGCATGTCGGTGAGCACGTGCTTGATGTCGCCGACGATCGGGATATCGACCTTCACGTTCTTCGAGATCGACGACGGGTCGATGTCGATATGAATGATCGATTCGGCGTTGGGCGCGAAATCCGCGATGCGCCCGGTGACGCGATCGTCGAAGCGCGCGCCGACCGCGATCAGACAGTCGGTGTTGGTGACCGCGGTGTTGGTGCCGTACGAGCCATGCATCCCGAGCATCCCCAGGCGCAGCGAGTCGGAGGCCGGGAACGAGCCGAGGCCCATCAGGGTCTCAGTTATCGGAATCCCCAATCCGCGCACCAGCTCGCGCAACTCAGGCGCAGCGCCGGACCATTGCACGCCGCCGCCGACGTAGAAGAGCGGCTTGGAACTCTTTTCGATCGCTTCGATCGCGCGCTCGATTTGGCGCGGATTGCCGCGGATGGTCGGCTTGAAGCCGCGCAACTCAACGGTGTCGGGATATTTGAAGACGTGCTCCGCCTGCTGCACGTCCTTGGGAAGATCGACGACTACCGGCCCTGGCCGTCCGGTGCCGGCGATATAGAACGCCTCCTTGATGGTGCGCGCGATGTCCTTGACGTCCTTCACGAGGTAGTTGTGCTTGGTGCAGGGGCGCGTGATGCCGACGATGTCGGCCTCCTGAAAAGCGTCGTTGCCAATGAGCGAGGTCGAGACTTGCCCGGTGATCACGACTAGAGGAGTTGAGTCCATGTACGCGTCTGCGATTCCGGTGACGGTGTTGGTCGCGCCCGGACCCGACGTCACGATTACGACGCCGGGCCGTCCACTGACGCGCGCATAGCCCTCCGCCATATGTGTTGCGCCCTGCTCGTGGCGGACCAGGATGTGCTTGATTTTCGAGTTGAGCAGCGCGTCGTAAGTCGGCAGGATAGCGCCGCCGGGATAGCCGAAGATCACGTCCACGCCTTCGGCGATCAGGCTCTCGATAACGATCTGTGCACCGGTAAGTTTTTTCATCTAGACATTTAAATTTGCGCTACCGATTTGGGTTAGCGTTTAACTTCATGCGCCGCGCGTTGGAAACATTAAAAGTACACTACGCGAGCGAGTCGAACAACTTGGACTAATGGGTTGCGCTGCCGCGGATTGCGCCGTTGAACCGGCCCCGATTGCGAGTGGGATGTCTCCGGAGTGGCGCCGGATTACAATCGGCGGTGTATGAAGATGCGTATTCTGGAGCGCACGCAGACGGTTCCGCGTCCTCCTGAGGAGGCCTTCGCCTTCTTCTGCGACCCGCGCAACCTCGAGCGCCTGACACCTGCGTTCCTGCGCTTTCAGTTCCTGCGCGAGCCGCCCGCCACCTTCGCGCCGGGGACGGTGCTCGATTACCGGATCCGGCTCTACGGCGTGCCGGTTCATTGGCGCACGCGGATCGAGATCGTCGAGCCGCCGGTCCGCTTCGTCGACGTCGAGGAAACGGGGCCGTATGCCTACTGGCGGCACACGCACACCTTCAAAGACCTGGGCGGAGCTCGGACCGAGATGCGCGATCGCGTCGAGTTCGCGCTGCCGCTCGGTCTGCTCGGTGAGATTGCCTACCGGCTGTTCGTCGCGAGGAGCCTGAAAGAAATTTTCGACTATCGCGAGCGCGCGCTGGCGGCGATCCTCTCTGTGGAAAGGTGCTAGCCGCGACACGACTATCGTGGTCGTACTATCGTTTTGGGAGGGCAGCCTTGAGCGCCTCGATGCCCTGCTCGAAGAGCTGAAGGCCAGCGAGCAGAAACGCGGACGCGCGAGGCGCTAGTGGAGGACATCCATGAAAAACACCGGAACGTTGAAGGTCACTACACAACCGAGCGGGTCTTGGCGTCGAGAGAGGCTCGCGGGGGCTTACAAGGCGGATCCTAGACGCCTCGAGCCCACTCGCGCACCGAGGGCGTCGCCGTCGACGCCTCGCACGCGCACCGCAGTCTACTTCGCAGCCCTGCTCGCGCATTGGCTCAATTGAGCCTTGACCTGTGGTAAGTCCCTGGTAGCAAGACTTTGCGGTAAGTTTTGTCAGTAAGTTTTCGGAGCGGAGTAGGTGCCGCCTTCCACTTGCGTGCCCTGCACCTCGAAGGTGCGGTTCGTCGGCGCGAACATGCCCTTCACAGTCAGCGTCTGGCCCGGCTGAAACTTTTCGAAAATGTTCTCGTCAAGGCCCTGCACCACGAAGTTCGGCTTGTATTGCTTCACGTACTGCCAGACATCAATCCAATGCACGATGCCGAAGGGATCATCGACGTAAGCGTCCTTGAGAATGAATTTGTAGGTCTTGGTGTTCACGCCCATTAGTATGACCGGCTGGTCACCGTAAATCTGGTCGGGTGCAGGCTTCGAGAGCACCAAGGTGGTCGGTATCGGCGGGCCGCCGCGCAGAGCGGCGCTGGCGATACTCGCGATCAGCACGACGGATGCCGCCAAGGCGGCCGACGCTAGCGAGCGGCTCAGATGCTTCATAACAATAAATCTTAATTCCGCCGCACGCGCGGGATCAACTAAACATTTCACCGATATTTTCTGTCTCCCTAACTACTGTAAGATGAAGGAGCGGCTAACGCGGTTGCGATGCGATGCCGTTGCGATCCCTTTGTTCGGAGGATGCTATGCGATCGTTTTTTGCGACGAGACTGATGGTGTTGCTGAGTACTCTGCTGAGTGCATTCGCGATGGCTTCGCTGGCGCTCGTCGCCGCGGGCGTTGCAGGGGCCGCGGTCAAGCCGGGCGACGTCATCAACAAGGCCCACGCCGCCAATGTCGCGGAGCTGGTGAGCCCCGGCAATTACCTGATGGTACAGCGCGGCATGATGCTACGAATCGTGCCGACCGGAAAGCTGGAGTGGCCGCCGCCATTTCGCGCCGCGACTGAAAAGTATCAATCACAGGTGTCGCTCGCGCCCGATGGCAGTCTCAAGAATTACGTGGCCGGGCAGCCGTTTCCTCTGGTCGATCCAAATGACCCGCAGGTCGCGAGCAAGGTGATGTGGAACTTCAGCTATCGGCCGATGTATAGCGACGACGTCGACATGCGCTTTCCCGAAGTGGCAAGCTACGCCGAGAACAGCGCCGGCTCGCCGCTCAGCTATTTCACCGTCGGACACTTCGCGTTCTACAACAACGTCGGGCGCATCGAAATCCCGCCGTTTCCGACCGATCCGGACGCGGCTTCAAGCGGCATCCGTTATCGCTTCGGCTTCTACCCGTTTCTCGAACCGTCGTCGCTGCGCGGGTACGGGATGGTGCGTTTTCGGCATATCGATCCGACGAGAGAGGACGACGTATGGGTGGTGAATCCGTCCTCACGGCGGCTCCGCCGGCAGTCGGCGGCGGTGTTGTCCGATGCGATCGGCGCGCTGCCGGGCTTCTCGGGCGCGGGCGGAGCCGGCGGCGGTGGATTGGGCGGCATGGGCGGCACCACTGGAGCGTCGGCATATGTAAATACGATCGATCCGGATTCGTACTTCGGCTTTTCGGCCAAGGTCGAAGATTTCACCTACAAGTTCCTCGGCGAAAAGGACATGCTCGCGTCCGTGCACGCGGTCACCTCACCGGAGACGCCCTGCCCTTACGATGGTGGACGCACTATCTGCCCGGAGAACTGGGAGATGCGTCATCTTTATGTAATCGAAGCCGACTCCAAGCCCGGAACCGATCTCTCGATTCCTAAGCGCATCCTGTACATCGACTCCGAGGGATGGTTCGTGACGGCGTCGGATCAGTACGACCATGACGGCAAGCTGTGGAAGACGATCGCGACCTTTCAGACCTATCGCGACCGGCCGGTGCCGGATGCGCGGGTCGCGATTTATCCGTATCAGCGGATGTTCCAGCTTGGCCTCGTCGACATGGATCTCGACAGCGGATTCAGCACCTTGGTCTTGATGCCGGGCGGGCACAGTCAGGAACACGAGTGCTGGTATATCGACATGGGAATCGTAGACAACGCGTTCTTCTCGCCAGCGGCGCTGCAGAACGCGGGACATTAGGCAGGAGCAAGCCAAACCGCACCCAAGGCGGTAGCCGGCTCCGATGTGCCGGTCGCTGCCGCGTGCAATCGCGGCGCTGCATCGCCGCGTGATTGCTGCGCAGTCCGCGCGCTGCACTTGCTATCTTGACTCGTTATATCAAGTCGAGCTATTGGGTCGAGAGGTATGTCGAATTCGCCGCTAAAAGCAGTACGCGCCGAACCGCACGGGATCCGGAGCCGCTTGCCGCAGACGCCGCTCGCGTTTGGAGACGGCCATCCTACACAGCCGCTCCGCACCGACGTTAAGTTTCCGATCCTGGGATTCCTCATGGAATCCGCGATGACCGGCTACGATTTGAAGCGCCGGTTCCAGGATCCGGTTGGGTTCTTTTACCGGGTGAGCGATGGCTCGCTCTACCCCGCGCTCAAGAAGCTCGCGCACGACGGGCTGGTCACCATGCGCGCGGAAAGCAACGGCCGGCGCACGCGCAAGGTCTATGCGATCACACCCAAAGGTCGGGAACGCTTTTTGCTGCTACTGCGAGAGCCGGCGGCGCCGCTCTACGTGTATGACGAAGCGCAGGTCAAAATTTACTTTGGAAATTATGACCCGCAGGCCGCGCTCGCGCATATGAAACGGATGCGCCAGTTCGACATCGTGTCCGCGGCCGAGCTGCGCCAGCTCGCCCTGGAAATGCAGGGCAGCCCGGAAAATCGCTACCGCAGGATCGTGGTCGAATTGGGCCGCGTGATAACCGAGGCCAAAGCCGCCTTGATGGCCAGGCTGGAAACGAGCCTCGCCCGCGAGCTCGCGAGCCCACGGAGGATGCGCACCGGGGGGAAGACTCGCAAGGCCGCCGCAGGCAAAATCAACCATCGCCAAGGGAGAGCGTAATGGAAGAGAAAATCGCAATCGACATCGACCACGTGAGCCGCATCTACCAGCGCGACGAATTCCAGGTGAAGGCTCTCGACGACGTTACGATTCGCATCCCCGCCGCCCATTTCGTCGCGATCATGGGTCCGTCGGGCTCCGGCAAGACCACCATGCTGAACCTGATCGCCGGCATCGACCACGCAACCTCCGGCAAGGTCGCGGTCGGCGGCGAGCAGATAACTGGCATGAAGGAGCGCGAGCTCGCGGGCTGGCGCGCGCGCCATATCGGGCTGGTGTTCCAGTTCTACAACCTGATTCCGGTGCTGACCGCATTCGAGAACGTCGAGCTGCCCCTGCTGCTCACCAACCTCAGCAAGGCCGAGCGCCGCGAACACGTCGAAACCGCGCTCAAGGTGGTCAGCCTCGCCGATCGGATGGATCACTATCCGCGGCAGCTCTCCGGCGGGCAGGAGCAGCGCGTCGCGATCGCACGTGCGATCGTGACCGACCCGACTATCGTAGTCGCCGACGAACCGACTGGTGACCTCGATGCCAAGTCCGCCGAGGAGATCCTGACGCTGCTGGTCGAGCTCAACCGCCAGTTCCACAAGACCATCGTGATGGTCACTCACGACCCGCGCGCGGAGCGCTACGTCGACACCGTCTACCGGCTCGACAAGGGCGTGCTCGCGGGCGTCGAGCCCGGCAAGGGCGCGGCGGCGTCGGAGGCGGCGCGCGCCGGCGCTTGAAATGCGGGACCCTCGAGGAGTTGCTCTATGAAGTACATGGTCCTGATTCTGAAGAATCTCACCCGCAGTAAGCGGCGCACTATCCTGACGGTGTTTTCAATCGCGGTCTCGCTGTTCATCTTCTCGGCGCTGGTCAGCCTGCCCGTGGTCGTCAGCCAGGTCCTCGCCGACACCGCCTCGTCGGTGCGCCTGGTGGTCCACAACAAGGCGGGGCTGACCTACTCCCTGCCCGAGGCTTACAAGCAGCGGCTGCTGGCGACGCCGCACGTCGAGGCGGTGATCGCCGAGAGCTGGTTCGGCGGAATCCTGCACGACGTGAACGATCAGTTCCCGAACCTGGCGATCGATCCCGATCAGGTCGAGGAGATGTGGCCCGACTGGGGAATCAGCCACCAGGCCGCCGAGTCCTTCAAAAAGATCCGCACCGCGGCGCTGGTCGGGAGCGGCACGATGAAGCGGTTCCACCTGCACGTGGGCCAGCAGATTATGTTGCGCGGAACGGCCTACAACTTTCCCTTTCCCGTCACGCTCACGATCGTAGGCGTCATGAGCGGCGGCAAGGCGCCGCCCGACTTCCTGTACTTCCGCCGCGACTACCTGGATGAAGCCGCGGGACGCCCCGGCATCGTGGGCAACTTCTGGGTCCGCGTCGACAAGTCGTCGTCGGTGCCAGTGGTGATCGCCGCGGTCGATGAAGGCTTCGCCAACTCCACCGAAGAGACCCAGAGCGAGTCGGAAGCCAGCTTCTTCGGCGGTTTCATGGACGGTTACCGGATGTTCTTCCGCCTCGCGGAGCTTCTCGGACTAATCGTGGTGCTGACCATCGGCCTGGTCGCCGCGAACACCGCCGCGATGTCGATTCGTGAGCGGCGCAGCGAGATCGCGGTGATGCGCTCGATAGGTTTCACCTCGCGCACCATCCTTAGCCTGCTGCTCGGCGAGTCGCTCATCATTGGCCTGGTGGGTGGGATAATCGGATGCGGCAGCGCGTTCATCGTGCTCAAGCTGTTCGCTGTCGGCGCGCCCGCGATGGGACCGCTCGGCTCGATCCGGATGCCGCCCTCGATTCTCGGCGAGACCCTGATCGCCGCCGCGCTGATCGGCGTGCTGAGCGCGCTGGTTCCGGCGCGCGCGGCGGCGCGCCAGAATATCGTCGACGCGTTGCGGATGGTGGCCTGAGATGGCAATCCCGCTCAAGTACAACGTGCGCAGCCTGCTGGTCAGACGCGTGTCGACTGCGATGACGGCGGGCGGAATCGCGCTGGTGGTCGCGGTATTCGTGATTGTGATGGCGATGGTCGCGGGCCTCGGCGCCGCGATAACCGACACCGGCTCGCCCGACAACATGGTGGTGGTGCGCAAGGGCTCGACCACCGAGACCTATTCCTCTATTCAGCTCGACCAATTCGACGCGATGAAGTTCCTGCCGCAAATCCGCCGTGACGCCGACGGCAGCACTTACGCGTCACCCGAATTGCCGGTGCAGGTGCTGATGGAAAAAGTTGGTGGCGGCCGCGAGAATATTGTCGTGCGCGGGGTTTTGCCGGTCGCCCTCAAAGTGCACGACAAGGTCCGCATCACGCAGGGCAGGATGTTTAATCCCGCCGTCAACGAGGTAATCGTCGGCAAGGGACTGGTCGGGCGCTACAAAGACACCACCGTCGGCTCTACGATGCATTTCGGGCGCGGGACCTGGAAGGTGGTGGGAATATTCGACTCGGGCGGAAGCTCGTTCGACTCGGAGGCATGGGCCGACGTGCACAACGTCCAGGATGATACCCAGCGCGGCGCGTATTACGCGGACGTGCGGCTCAAGATGCTACCGGGATCGGATCAGGCCGCGCTGGTGCGCCGAATCGCCGACGACCCGCGCATCAATCTGCAGGCCGAGACCGAGCCTGAGTACTACAAGGATCAGTCGGTGGTGGCGAACCAGTTGCGCGTGATCGGGATGGTAGTCGCGATTATTATGGCGGTGGGCGCGATCTTCGGCGCGATGAACACCATGTACGCGGCGGTCTCCTCGCGCACTGCGGAGATCGGCACGCTGCGCGCGCTCGGCTTTCGGCCCGGCGCCGTGATGACCTCGTTTCTCGCCGAGTCGCTGGTGCTCGCGATCACCGCCGGTGCTATCGGCGTGGTGCTCGCGATGCCGATAAATGGAATCACGACCACCTTCGGAAATTTCCTGACCTTCTCGACGATGGCGTTCGACTTCCGCGTCACTTTCACGATCGTGATCGAGGCGCTGATCTTTGCCGCCGTGATGGGCGCGCTCGGAGGATGGCTGCCCGCGCGCCAGGCGATGCGCCTGAGTGTGGTCGACGCACTCAGAAGGAGCTGAATCCAGTGGCGGACTCACCTCGCAGCCCAAATATCAGGGAGCTCGAATCGCTCCGGATCGCGCGCGCGGCCGAGCCGGCACGAAAGCGCCGCCTCCTGCCGCTTGCGATCCTTGCAGTGGTGCTCGCGGTGCTTGGCATCGCCGGCTACGAGGTCTACGTCCGCACTGTCGGCAGTCCGCCCGAGGTGCAGACGGCATTTGTCACCGTCAAGGAGAAGGGCCAGGCCGGCGTGCTGCTCACCGGCTCCGGCTACGTGGTGACGCAGCACAAATATATTTCGATTGGCACCGTGCTGCTCGGAAAGATCGTCGCCGAGCCGATTGAAGAAGGACAGATCGTCAAAAAGGGCGACATCCTCGCGAGGATCGACGACCGCAACTACCACGGACTGTATGACCAGGCAGTCGCGGACCGCGACCTTGCCGATGCCAACGTCAAGCTCGACCTCGCGGAAGCCATGCGCGAGCGCGAGCTGTATAAGGCAGGCGTCACGTCGCAGGATGAACTCGACACCGCTGAAAACAAGCTGCTGGTCGCGCAAGCCACGCTCGAAAGAGCGCACGCATCGGTCGCTTCCGCCAAGTATTATCAGGATGAAACCGTAATCAGGTCGCCGATCAATGGTATCGTGTTGAAGAAATATCACGAGGTTGGCGACACGATTAACTATGGCGCGCAGGCGGAGGCCGGCGCCGGCGTCACCGACATCGCGCAGCTCGCGGACACCGAAGACATGCGCGCCGAAGTCGACATCAACGAAAGCGATATCGCCAAGGTCGCGATCGGAACGCCCGCACAAGTCGTCCCCGACGCCTATCCTGACATGCCATTCAGCGCGAGCGTGGTGAAGATTTATCCCGCCGCGGATCGGCAGAAGGGCACCGTCAAGGTCGAAGTGCATATCCTGCAGCCCGATCTCAAGATCATCAAGCCGGAGATGAGCGCCAAGGTGACGTTCCTCGCCAGCGGAGCGCAGAAGGCGGAGAAGCCGCTGGTGCTGGTGCCGAAAAAAGCGGTGGTCGGCGACCAGGCGGCCGCGTCGGTGTGGGTGGTGCGCGACGGAGTGACAACCCGCGTGCCGATCACGCTCGGGCGCGAGTTCCAGGAAGGCGTCGAGGTCAGGCAGGGACTCACCGGCGGCGAGCAGGTGATCGTGGTGCCGCCGCCCAACCTGCGCGAGGGCGAGAAGGTCACTCCGGTCGCCACGTCGTAGGAGTTCTCAGGAGACGCATGAGTCAGACCCAGCCCGAAATCTACTTCAATCCGTTCGACGCGGACTTCCGCGCCAATCCGTATCCGCATTATCCGGCGATACTCGAAGGACCCCCGCGGCTCATCAAACTCTTCATGCCCACCGCGCTGGTGGCGCGTTACGACGACGTCACCGCGGTGCTGCGCAGTCCTGACTTCTCCACCAGGCGTCCCGACATCCCGATGCGCGAGCGGCTCGATCCGTTTGGCGGCGCGCCCACGATCCTGACCTCCGATCCTCCCATCCACTCCAGGCTCCG
>DATDGX010000095.1:0-6677 GCA_036521875.1 Binataceae bacterium (SeqCode) | reverse complement strand
CAGGATGATCGACACAATGAAGACCGGAACCGCCAGCATCCGCGCGATCTCGGCTCTGCCGCTGGCGCCGGCGACGATGTGCGCGGCAAGGATAACCAGGTTGCCGGTGATGTGCGCAGTGAACAGCCCGTTGAGGCCGAGAAAGCCAATGATATCCGTGCATCCGGCAGTAACGCTCAGCACGAACAGCAGCGGTTGTATTGTGCGCGAGTGCATCATGCCTCCAGGTTCCAGCGCGATTCCGCAGGTGCGCGCTCTAGTGAAGCTGGCGCGCCGAGGCGTACGACTTGCCGCGCTTGAGGAGCACGAGACTCCGCCCGCCGTGCTCTGAAGTCAGCACCGGTTCGAGATCGAGCGCCTCGCCCTGATGCGCCTTCCACACCGCAGCGGGAACGATCACATAGCCCGGCGGCGCGTCGCCGAGCCGTCCTTCGAGCACGGGCGCATCGCGATCGAGATAGAACAGCAGCGGTGCGAGTTCCTCGTTGAATCCGAAAACATAAAGCGGCTCGCCGGCTGAGACGACCCGCTCGATCTCCTCCGCCGCGGGTCGAAACGAATCGCCCGCGCATTCCTTCACTTCCTTGTGCGGGAGGTAGATGAAGTTGAATACGATGAGCGCGCAGCACATCGCGGCGAAACCCCACTTCGCGAGCCGGGCCCAACGACGTGCCGCGAATAATCGAGATGAGCCAAATGATTTGATCCACCAGGAAAGCATCACCGCCGACGCCGGCCAAATCGGCAACAAGTACGCGCGCCGCTTGTACGCTGCGACGGTGAAGAACGCGACCGTCACCAGCCAGAAAATCGCGAACAGCCGGACGCTGAGCCGGGCGCGTTCGCTCTCGAGGCGCGAATTGTTTCCCGCATCGCTTTCACTGGAACGATCGCGCTTTGACGCGATCGCGGTCACCACTGCGATCGGCACCAGGATGCTAAGCGGAGCCGAGTTGAGGAACAGCGGCTTTGCGTAGTACCACGGCGCCATCGTGCCGAGTGTGCCGATAAACCGTCCCAGGTTCTCAGCGCCAAGTTGCCGATCGAGGAATCCATAGCGGCCGCCGAAATAACACGCGAGGTACCAGCTCGAGGCGACCGCCGCGCCGAGAATCACCGGACCCGGCTGGAGCATGGCGAGTATCTGCGCCGCGCGTTTCTCGACGGCCATGAAGATGACGATCGCGAGTCCCGGAATGATCGTTCCAACGGGTCCTTTGGCGAGGACGGCGAGGCCCATCGCGAGCGCCACGACATAGAGCGACCACTGCTCGCGGAGACTCGCCGTGCCGCCGCGTGCGGGATCGATTGTGCGCGGCAGCCACCACATGAAGCTCATCAGCGCTAGCGTCTCGAAAAACGTGAGGGTCATGTCGACGCGGCCGAAGCGCCCCTGGCTCACGTACTGATACGATCCGGCGAGCGCGAGTCCGGCGAGAATTGCGCCGTCGAGCCTCAGGATTCCATAGGCGAAAATCATCGTGAGGAGCGCGCCCGCGGTCGCGTACAACGCGGACGGGTATCTCAGGTTTGCGGCCGTGACCTTGGTGATTCCGGCGACTCGATCGATCGTCGCCGCGGTCCAGTGAAAGAGCGGCGGCTTGTACATCGGGATGCGTCCGTTTTCGAGCGGGAATAACATCTTCCCGTGCTCGACCATCTGCTGCACGAACACGCCTTCGACCGCTTCGTTGCCGCTGCACACGTCGGCAGCGCCGAGCCGATGAACCATCAGCACCGCGGTGACGATCGTCACCGTCGCGATCGCGGCGATGCTCATCCGTACGGACGGTGACGACGTCGTCTCGATATTGCTGATACCGGCGGGTGGCTCGCTCATGATGCGGCCCGCGCGTCAGTCGAGCTGGTAAGAGAAGATGCTGAGATGTTCGATACGCTTGCGGTCGTAGGCGCGCCATTTTGCCGCCGGCACTTGGCCGGGCCCGACGCGGCGGAATCTGAGCCGGCCGAAGAAGCGCGCCGCGCGATCTTCGCTGGTGCAGGCGAACACGTAGTGCAGGCATCGCGCCTGCGCTTCCTTGATGACTTCCTTTACCAGTTCGAGCGCGACACCCTCGCCCTGGAAGCGGGTCAGCGTGTAGAGCGCGGTTATCTCGCCGGCGTGATTGCGCCGGTACGGCTCGGTAAGCAGCGCGCAGATCCCGGCCAGGTGTTCGTCGCCGACCCGATAGCCAAAGCACGACGGCAGGAGCCGCGCGATCTGGTCTGGGCTGCGCGGCAGCAGGAAGCCCTCGTTCTGCGCGCGCACGATCAGCGCTTCGACCTCCTCGAAATCGTCGATCGAAACCGGGCGCACGAAGCCGTACTGCATTTCGGTGAACAGGGTGCCGGCGCCGACGAAGCTGAAGAGCTCCTCGTAGACATCGCGCAGGGCGACCAGGTTGACAGAACCGACGCCCTCCTTGAGCGCGCGCTCGGCGGCGCGCACGATCGCGCGGCGCGCTGGCGATCGCACCTGGCGGAGCAGGGGGCGGATTCGCTTCATCTCGACGAACGACAGCCGCGCGCCGTTCTGCAACGTGATGCCGCCCTCCTGGCGGTCGAGCAGGATCAGCTTGAAGACGCGGAGCCTGCTTGCGAGCTCTTGCGCGAACCGTACGAAGTCGTCGTGGTCGTCGGTCGAGGTCGCCGCGATCACGATCGAACCCGCGCGCAGGCCTTCCCAAATTTGCGCGACCGCGGAATCCGGCGGATAGGGCCGCGAGCGCATCCCCTCAGCCGGATTGAACAGCGGCGGCTCCCCCGATGGCACCATCCGGCCCATCCGGCGCATCAGGCTCGAGAGCGAACTGGGCGACGCAATCACCACGCATCGGGTCTGATTACGCCGGAGCTCGCGCAACGTCTGTATCAGCGAGTTGAGTTCGCCGACCCGATGACTCGACGGCGGAATCAGCGCGAACAGCAGGCTCTTGCCGTAAAATTCTTCGAGATAGAAAGTTTTCTCGGTGAAGACCGGCGCGCCGCGGCGCGCCCTGGCGCCGAGGCCCGAGATCGATTCGATAACGCTCTCGTTCAACTCGCTCGGCTACTCGATCGCGATGGTGCCGCGACTAGGCCTTGGGCGCCGCGGCGGCGGTAGCGGCTGCGGTCGCCGCGGGATAGTACGAAGACGGGTGCGAGGAGGCGATTTCCTGCAATGAGGTTTCGGAGAAGACCTCGAGCAGGACGCGCTGGCCTTTTTCCCACACCCGGAACATCCGGCAGCCCGGTTGCAGCGCACACGAGCTCGAGCCGTCGGTGCAGATGTTCAGCGTGATCGGCCCTTCGACCGCCTCGATGATGTCGCGGAAGGTGATGGTGTCGGCGGCGCGCGCGAGCTGGTAGCCGCCGCCGGGTCCGCGGCGCGCATGCACCAAACCGCGCCGCATCAGATCGCGAATCACTTTCTCCAGGTAATACTTGGGGATTTGTTCGTGCTGCGCGATCTCGGTGCCGCGCGCTACGCCGGCGGGCCGGTCGGCGAGATAGATCATCGCGCGCAACGCGTACTCGATCTTGCGCGGTATCTGCATCAGGCTCATCGCGAGCAGCCTCCGCGCCGCTCTCGCCGCGGCATCGGCGCGTTCACGACGCGAGCATTTGCGATTCGTGGGTTCACGACGCGCTCGCGGCGGCGATCGTTTTCCGCCCTTGCAGGATCTTCTCGACGTACTTGACCAGCATGTCGCTTTCCAGGTTCACCGCGTCGCTCGCGCGCTTGTAACCGAGCGTCGTCACCTTGAGCGTATGCGGGATCAGCTCGCAGCAGAAAGTCCGCCCGCGAAGCGCGAACACGGTGAGGCTGATCCCGTCGATCGCGACCGAGCCTTTTTCGACCAGGTAGCGCATCTCACTCGCCGGCGCCTCGAAGGTGTACAGCTTCGATTCGCCCTCGGGCCGTATCGATACGATCCTGCCGACCCCGTCGACGTGACCCGCGACCAGATGCCCGCTCAGCAGTTTGTCGAGCGTGAGGCAGCGCTCGAGATTCACGCCATCGCCGGGTTTGAGCGACGCCATCGTGGAGCGGCGGAGGGTTTCCGCCGACACGTCCATCATGATTTTGCCGGCGTTTCTTCCGCCGATTTTTCCCGGTGCCTTCGCGATCACGGTAAGACAAGTGCCGCTCACCGAAATCGAATCGCCGATTTTGATCTTCGCGACCGGAAGCGCGGTCCGCAACGCGAGCACGCCACCCTTGTTCGAGCGTCGCAGCGATTCGACGATGCCGAGATCTTCGATGATTCCTGTGAACACGATACCTCGCGGAAGTGCCCGTGTGATGGCGAAGAATAGACCAGAAAAATCATATCTTTTCGCCGGCACTCCGCGCAACACGGCCGCTATTTCGACGCGAGCCTGCCTATGGTCGCGGCATCGTCGCTGCTCTAAGCTCGTAGCGCATGACTACGAAGCAGACTTCGAATCGGAACCAGCCTTCAAAGAAGGTTGCAAAGAAGATTTCCAATAAGACATCGCGCAGGACGGCGCCGGCGGCGCGCAAGTCCAGCAGGTCGAGCAAGTCGATCAAGCCGGGCAAGCCGATTAAGGCGCTGCTGTTCGACTTCGGCGGGACGCTCGCGTTCCTCGACTACGAATTGCTCGCGCATGAGTTCAGCCGCAACGGACGCAAGCTCGACGCGCTCGCGCTTGAACACGCCGAGTACGCGGGCCGCGCCGCGCTCGATCGCTACCTGATGGGCGGGGCGGGCGACGTCAACAAGGGCTACGCGGAATTGTTCGGCGCGTGGATGCGCGCGGCCGGAATTCCCGAAGAGGAAGTCCGCGAGTGCGGCCAGCGCTTCAGCGCGATCCACACGGAGGCGACCTTGTGGCGCGTGGTGCGCCCCGGCATTTTCGAGGCGCTCGAGCGCCTTAAGTCGGCGGGCCTCAAGCTCGCGATCGTTTCCAACGCGGAGGGCAAGGTCGAGGCCGACGCGCGGAGTTTCGGGCTCGCGCGATTCTTCGACACCATCATCGACTCGCACGTGGTCGGCGTCGCCAAACCCGACCCGCGCATCTTTCACATCGCGCTGGAGCGGCTCGGCGTCGGCCCCGACGAAGTGCGCTTTGCGGGAGACATCTTTTCGATCGACATTCTGGGCGCGCGCGCGGCGGGAATCGAAGCGGCGCTCATCGACCAGCACGACCGCTACGATTGGGTCGAGCACGCGAAGATCACGCACATCAAGGAGCTGCATCCGCTCGACTGAACACACGTTTTTGCTCAGCACGTTTCCGAGGGGCCAGGTATGGGCATCATCAGGGAAACCGCCGACAAACTATTCAACGGCGAACTTTCGATTCTCAACTTCCATCCGCTGATGCCGACCGGCGAGTACGAAGAGGTCGCCGACGGCGTGTGTTTTTACCGATGGTTCGCGAACGTGACCGCGGTCAAAACGCGTGAGGGGCTGGTGCTGGTCGATACCGGCGCCTATTTCAACCAGGCCGCGACCATCGATTTGCTGCGGCACTACTCGCCCGACCGCGTCAACACCGCGATCTACACGCACGGCCATGTCGACCACGCGTGCGGAACGCCGGGGCTGTGCGCGGAGGCGCAGAAAAATCACGTCGCGCGGCCGCGCGTGGTCGGTCATCGCGGCGTCGCGGCGCGCTTCGATCGCTACAAGCGCACCGCGGGCTACAACAATGTCGTGAACACGCGCCAGTTCAGCCGGCCTGCGGCGTGGCCGGACGAGTTCGTTTATCCCGACACGACATTCGATGTGCAGCTCAACGTGGTCGCGGGTGACGTGAGCGTGCAATGCCATCATGCGCGCGGCGAGACCGACGACCATTGCTGGGTCTACATCCCGAAAAGCAAAGTGCTATGCACTGGCGATTTCATAATCTGGGCCGCGCCCAACGCCGGCAATCCGCAGAAGGCGCAGCGCTATGCGCGCGAATGGGCCGAGGCGCTGCGCGCGATGGCGAAGACCGGGGCCGAGGTGCTGCTGCCCGGACATGGCTACCCGGTGTTCGGCGCGATGCGCGTGCGCCAGGTGCTGAACGACACCGCGAATTATCTGCAGGGGCTTTACGATCAGACCATCGCAATGATGAATGCGGGCGCGTCGCTCGACGAGGTCATCCACGCCGTCAAGCCGCCCGCGAACCTGGTCGACAAGCCGTGGCTGCAGCCGGTCTACGACGAGCCCGAGTTTATCGTGCGCAACATCTGGCGGCTGGAGGGCGGATGGTACGACGGTGCGCCGTCGCATCTGAAGCCAGCGACTGAGGCCGAACGCGCGCGCGAAATAGCGGCGCTCGCCGGCGGGGTCGCGGCGGTGGTCGCGCGCGCACGCGAGAGACTCGAGGCCGGGGAGCTCGCGCTCGCGGCGCATCTGATCGATTGGGCGGTCGCGGCGGCGCCCGATGACAAGTCGGCGCACGAGACACGGATGAAAATTTACGCGGCGCGCGCCGCTGCCGAGACCTCCACGATGGCGCACGGAATCTTCCGCTCGGCATCAATCGAGTCCGCAACCAAAGCGGGACGCGAATCGCCTCCCGACAAGCGCAGCTTCTGAAGACTTTGCGAGCGGGGCGGCGCACATTCGAACCAGCTCAAATCGATTTCGATTAAAATTGATGCCTCTTGTGGCGCTCGCGACGGTTGCGATCGTCGCGGCGTCGCACGCATCCCTGGCACTGGCCACGGAAGACTC
>DATDGX010000094.1:0-62544 GCA_036521875.1 Binataceae bacterium (SeqCode) | reverse complement strand
GCGGAGCCGCCTCCGGCGTGGCGCTCGCGGCGGGGGCCGCAGGCGCCGCGGCCGCCGCGGCCGCACCGGGCGAGGCCGCCGCGGCGGACGCCGCCGGCGTCGCGCCCGGCGCCGGCGACGGCGCCGCAGGCTTCGGCAGCGGCGCCTTCGACTGCGTGAACACGATCGAGGTCACGTTGAGGTCGGGCGTCGCCTTCTGCTGAACTTCGGCCGGCGCGGTCAGCCGGAAACCGAAGCTGCGCGTCTCGCCGGGCACGAACGGCAGCACCGGACGCTCGAAATTGGTGAACTCCAGCGGCGTCGCCACCGGGATGTGAATCTCAGTGGAAACCATTTTTTTGTTTTTGCCTTTGCCCTCGTAATAATTGACCGTGAACTGAACTTCGTCGATCGCCTTGTCGCCGCTGTTGGTCATCTTGCCGAAGATGCCCGGCACGCGCGACGCCGCCATCTTCATGTCCACGTCGGTGAGCGCGAGCTTCGGAATATACGCCTCCGCTTCAGGTTGCTGCTTCTGCGCATTCTGGATGTCGTTGAGTTCGCGCTGATACTGGAACTTGAGCCCGGCATTTCCGGTTGCCTGTTCATTGTCGAGCCCCGCGAGAAGCGCCTGGTAGGCCGCGATCGCCTTGTCGTATTCGTGCTTGTGGTAGAGGTCGACCGCGTCCTTGTGCATCTTGGCGATATTTTCCTTGGCCGGAAAATCAACCACCAGGCGCCATTCGTCGCCCTGCTTCTTGAACACGATCTCGTCGTTGTAAGTGACCGTCGGATAGCCGCCCTCGTTGATTTGCTTCTGCGCGATCTGGTCGGCGGTCTGATCGGCGGTGGCGCTGGCATCGACGGTCCGCTCCCAGAGCGCGAGATCGGGCCGCGTCACCTTGACCGTCACGATCGCCTTGTCGCCATCCATCTTGACATCGCCGACCTCGTAGTTCACCGAGCGCAGCACTGACTTGAACCAATCGCGGCTCACGTCGGGCGCGAGCGGGATTTCAGTAAGGAACTGATCGATGGTGCGGTCGACCTGATCCTGATGCGAGAGCATCTGGTAGATGACAGGATAGTTGTACATCTTGAGATTGTTTATGTAGTTGAAGGCGGCGTTTTGCGGCGTCTTCCCTGCGCATCCCGTGGCCACCGCCGCGACCAGCGCGGCGACCGCGAATACACGGCCACGCCTGCCTCTGTTCCTGTGTTTCGGCATCCTGTCCCTCCCCGTATTCGCCAAGCGGACTGATTGTAATGGGGCGCGGCGCAAAAACAAGTTCTGCTCGAGCGAAACCGCGACCGCGCGGCGGCGCGCCAAGGGCTCTCAAGCCCGTCCAGTGATCCTTTCGCGTCCGGCGGGGCGCTAAGCAGCGGGCTTGAGCTGCTTGAGCTCCACGACGTTGCCTTCCGGATCGCGCACGTAGATCGAAAGCCCCATGCCGGTCGCGCCGTAGCGCTGCGCCGGCTCGCCCATCACCTCGACTGAATTCTCGCGCAGGAAACGGGCGACCTCGTTCATGTCGCGCGCCTCGATCGCGAGGCAGACGTGATCGACGTTAAGAGCGTCTTCGGAGCGCGGATGCCGCGCCGGAACGAGATCGATCATGCTGCGTCCCGCGCGCAACTGGATGAGGCCGATCTGTTCGATGCGACGCTCCTCGGCCAGGCCGAGGAGGCGCGTATAGAAATCGAGCGCGCGTGCCTGGTCGCGGCATCGCAGCACCACGTGATCGAGCTCGGCGACTTTGAGCGGTCGTTCCATCTCAGCACCTTGCCTCTTCAATACCGCGATGCCTCGGCGCGGGCCTCGCCGGCGCGCGGCGGAAACGCGAACCTGATCACCTCGGTCGCCGCCAGCGCGTCGGCGATCATGCGCGGGATGTCGAAGCGCGCCTCGGCCGCCTCGACGTCCTCGAGCCGCGCGTGCGTCTCGGGATGCGCGGGCACGAACAGCGTGCAGCAATCCTGGTCGGGGATGATCGAGGTCTCGAAGGTGCCGAGCGCGCGCGCCTGCTCGATGATCTCGTTCTTGTCCATCCCGGCCAGCGGGCGCAGCACCGGAAGCGGCGACGCCTTCTCGATAACCGTCATGTTCTCAAGCGTCTGCGATGCCACCTGCCCCAGGCTCTCGCCGGTTACCAGCGCGGTCGCGTGGGTGCGCGCTGCGAGCGCGGCGGCGATGCGGACCATGAAGCGCCGGTAGAGAATGACGCGCAGCGGCTTCAGCGAGTTGGCGACGATCTCGCGCTGGAGCGCGCCGAACGCGACCAGCGCCAGCGCCGAGTTCGCCTGGTAGCGGGTCAGATGCGCGACCAGCTCGCAGGCCTTCTCGCGGCTGGCCGGCGAGACGATCGGGTACGCATGAAAATGCACGAAGTCGCATCGCAGTCCGCGCTTCATCATCCGGTACGCGGCGACCGGCGAGTCGATTCCGCCCGAGACCAGCGCCATCGCGCGCCCCGAGATGCCGACCGGCAGCCCGCCCCCGCCCGCGCGCTTGCCTGCGGACACGTACGCCGCGTCCGGCATGATTTCGATCGAGATGGTGAGCTCGGGATTGCTGAGATCGACCTCGAGCCCGAGCGCGTCCTTCACTTCGGCGCCGACGATCCGCTCGATCTCGGGCGATGCGAGCGGGAAGCGCTTGTCCTCGCGCCGGGCGCTGATTCGAAACGTCGTCGCGCGATGCCCCTGCGCGCGGGCGAGCGCCGCGCGCGTGATCGCTGTGATATCGAGCTCGGCGGAATCGCTGATCGAAAAGTTCTGAATGCCAAACACCAGCGCGGCGCGTTCCGCCGCAAGCGCGTCGCTGACCTCGTCGGGAATCGCGAGCATCACGCGCGGGCCGAGTGCGCGTATCTCGCCGATTCGGAAATCCGCGAACACCGCGCGCAGGTTGTGCTTCACCTGATCGACAAAACGCCATCGATTGCGCCCCTTGAGCGCGACTTCGTGGTATCTGCCGATGAGGTAACGCATTTGATTTTGATCGCGAGGACCGCGCCTCGCGCCAGCGCCCACGAATTTCCGACGGGCGCGGCGCGCGTGCCATCGTGTGGCTAGGGTAGAGTGGCGCGGGCGCAAACGAAAGAGGGACCGCTTGCGCCGATGCCACGCGCTCCGCGATTATCTGGCATGTCTTACTTCAGGTCATCGCCTTGAGCGTCGCTTCTTCGACCCGGCAAACTATCGAACACATCGAGCGCTTGCGTAGCGTGCTCAAAGGCGTAGAGCCGGCGCCGCGCGAGGCGCTCGCCAACAAGTCGAACGCAGCCGCGGTGCTGGTGCCGCTGTTCAAGCGCCGCGGCGATCTTCACGTCGTCTATATCCGGCGGTCCGACCACGTCGAGAGCCATCGCGGCCAGGTCGCATTCCCCGGCGGGCGGGTCGACGCCGGCGACGCAACCCTGCTCGACGCGGCACTGCGCGAGGCGCGCGAGGAGGTCGGCATCGTGCCCGCGACCGTCGACGTGCTGGGCGCATTCCCCACCACCACTACGACGACCACCGGCATCGTGGTCGCGCCGTTTGTCGGCGTGATTCCGGCCGAGACGGCGCTGGTCAAGCAGGCGTCCGAGGTCGCCGAGATTTTCGACGTTCCACTCGCGGCGCTGCGCGACCCGGCGTATCGCGGGATCTACGAATGGCGCCGCGACGGCCGCGAGTCCGCGAAATTTCCCGCGATCCTATATGGCGGCCAGACCATTTGGGGGCTGACGCTCCGCATCACGCTCGAGATGCTCGGGATCCTCGACGCCTGAATCGCCCGCATCAATTGATCGTAAGGACGGAGGACACCTCCAATGGGCCGCAATATTTTATTCATCACCACCGACCAGCAGCGCTACGACGCGCTCGGATGCAACGGCGGCAAGATCGCAAGCACACCAGTCGCCGATCGCCTCGCCGCGACCGGCGTCAACTTCCGCCGCGCGCACAACCAGAACACGGTCTGCACTCCGGCGCGCTCGACGATGATAACCGGACAGTACGTCCGCACCCACGGGGTCGTCGCCAACGGCGTCCCGCTGCCGCCCGACGCACCGAGCGTCGCGGAGTGGCTCCACGACAAGGCTGGCTATCGAACCGCGCTGCTGGGCAAGGCGCATTTCGAGCCCGCGATGGACTTCGGCGGCAAATGGTTCGAGAACAAGATGGCGAGCCAAGGCTCTACCGGGCCGTACCGCGGATTCGAGCGGATGGAGCTGGCGATGCACGGTCCGGTCGGCGGGTGGCACTACTCGCTGTGGCTGCAGCAAAACTATCCGGATGAGACCAAGGGCTTCGCGCGCGTATTGAGCGGCAGACCCGGCGGTGACACCGGCGCACCGGAGGTCGCCTACAATCCGATTCCGCGCGAACACTACCATACTGACTGGGTTGCCGAGCGCACAGTCGCATTCCTCAATTCGCTCGGCGCCAACGAGAACTGGTTCGTGTGGATGAGCTTTCCGGATCCGCATCATCCGTTCGATCCGCCCGTCAGCGAATCGCGCCGGATCAACTGGCGCGAGCTCGACCTGCCGACCGGATACCCGGGCTCGCGTGAGAAGACCGAAAAAATTCTCGCGCAGAAACCGCGCCACTGGCTCGATTGGTACGAGGGGCGCTTCGGCAATTTTGAGGGCAGCGCCGCGACCTTCGTGCCGTGCAAGATGACGCCCGACCAGGTGCGCGAGGTCAATGCGCTGATTCACGTCGAGAACGAACTGATCGATCAGGCCTGCGGCCGGGTTCTCAAGCGTATCGGCGAGCGCGGCTGGGACTCCAACACCGACGTGCTGTTCACCACCGACCACGGCGAGCTGCAGGGCGACTTCGGCCTGTTGTTCAAAGGGCCGTATCACGTCGACGCGCTGATGCGCGTGCCGCTGATCTGGCGTCCGGCGCCCAACGCGAAAGTCGCGCCCGCGGAAGTCGCCGAGCCGGTGGGCCATCTCGATCTCGCGCCGACCTTCTGCCAGATAGCCGGCGTGCCGGCGCCTGATTGGATACAAGGCAAGCCGCTTCCGATCGCGCCGGGATCGGGCCGCGAGCGGGTGCTCACCGAATGGGACAGCCAGTTCAAGCAGGTCGGGATGCATCTGCGCAGCATCTATCGCGACGGCTACGTATGCACCGTGTACGAGAAGTCGACTCGCGACGACGGCTTCGACCTCGAGCCGATCCTGCGCGTGATGGCGCCCGGGACGACGGTTCCCGATCTGCGCTACGACGGCACCGAGGGCGAACTGTACAACTTGAGCGAAGACCCGATGCAGTGGCGCAACCTGTGGAACGACCCTGGCTCGCGGCAGCTCAAGTCGGACCTCGTCGCGGACCTGTACGACAATCTGCCCAAGGAGCGGCACGCGCGCGCGGTCGAGGCGCCGGCATAGCTGCTCGCGTCTTCGCGATAGATTCGCGTCAACGCGCGCGTAGCAGCTCGAAGTACGAGACCTCGATCAAATCGATGCGCGCGATGCCGAGCGCTTCGAGCAGCTCATCGACCGCTGCGCGGCTGCGCTCGGGATCGGCGCGGTCGGCGAGCACCGCTTCGATCTCGCCGAACTCACCGAGCTCCGCGACGCGATCGAGATGAAGCCGCACGTTGTCGCGGAGTAGCAGCGTGCGCTCCTTGCGCACCTCGGCGAGCAGGCCGAGCGCCTCGCTAAGCAACGCGCGCATCCGTTCTGGTTCGGCGATCGAAATGATTTCGTAGTCGCTGCGCATCAGTTCATAGGCGCTGCGCGTGAGGCCGCCATGATTTTCGATCGCATCGCCGTGTTTCTGGCGGCGATAGAAAATCAGCCACGCGCCGCGCTCTTCCTCGCGGAGCTTGAGCTTGCCGCTCGCGACGTTGAAGAACGTGTCGCGCTGGCGCAACAGCCCGGCGGGGCGATAGCCGAGCGCAAGCGCTGCCTTTTCGGCCCGCGCGAGATCAGCAAGCTTGAACTTCGCTTCGATATTCCGCATCGTGTTCCACTCGCCGAGGCATGCCGCGAACGTTTTGCCCGTGTATGGTCTGGGCGCCGCGACCGTGCAAAACTCGGCAGTCGTTATCTGAACACTAACTAACTCGATCTAACCCGGCGCGATTCCCTCCAACGATTCGATGAATTCGAAAGCATAAACAAGTGGCAAACCACAAGGAAATCGAAGCGGAAGACCACAGGCTCAGCGAGGCGGGATTCGATCCCGCTGCGCCCGCCGCGGAAGCGGCCGCCAAGCTCGGCGAGCTGCGCGGCACCGCCGGGATTTCGGACGTCGCCGTCGCGCGCGCGCTGGGCCGGATCGCCGATCCGGCCGCCGCCGCGATGCTGATCGCGATGGAAACGCACGCGGATAAGGGCAGCGCCCTCCGGCGTGAGATCCGCCGCTCACTGTTCAAACTGCGTCAGCGCGGAGTCGAGGCGCCCGCCGGGGGTGCCGCGCCGCGGGCGTCGTGGGCCGACGAGCTCGACGAGCCGGTGCTTGCCGCACTGCTCTCACCGATCGATTCGGAAGGCGCCCGAATTGTCTGGATCACCAAGCCGCGAACACAAGGCGGCCTGACTCGATTGTGGGGACTGGTCTCGGAAGACGAGGGGCTGGTCGGCGCAAACGTCACTGGCCTCTCGCGCCGCGAGCTTCGCGCCGAGCGGGAAGAACTGGAGCGCCGCATCGCGATGAAGATGGTCGATGCTGACTGGCGCCTCGCCGACTTCGTGCTGAGCGAGGCGTGGCGCGCCACGCCCGAGTCACGCCGCGCACGAGTCGGCAATTTTCTCAGCTTGCGCGCGGAGCTGATCGCGGCACCGCTGCCAACCGAGCTCACGCATCCGGTGTACGCGGAGCTTGGAACCGAAGCGGCCGCCGAGCCATCCGTCGAGTTGCTCAAAGAGCCGGAGCTACTCGATTGGCGCTTGCCGGAGGCCGTCATCAAGCCCTACGTCGATGAGATCGGCCAGGTCGAGCAGAGCATGATCGTGGTGAGCCCGGTCCAGCAGCAGGAGCGCGTCAACACGATCGTCGAGCGCGCGGTCGGCGAGATTCTGTCCGGCGAGCGCGCGCATCGGACTCGCCGCCGTCTCGAGGACGTCGCGTGGTACATGACGCGCAGCGCGCGCAGGCAGCAGGCGGGATGGGCCGCATCGGCGGCCGCCAAAATTCGCGACGGCGAGGATCTCAAGCGGGTCGCTTTTTTTCAGGGCTTCATTCGCACCCAGCTCGGCACGATGGCGGCGGCCGAGGAGCAGCGCGCGCGTGCGGAGCCGCGCCTGATCATGACGCCCGCGGAAGCCATGCGCGCGCGCGAGGCGCAGATGCGCCGCCGCTCCCCGTGAGCTGCCGCGATCAGTCGAGTGCGAGCGTGTAACCGAAATGGCTCTTGCGCCATCCGAGGCGCTCGTAGAAACGATGCGCGCGCTCGCGCTTAACGTTGGTCGTGAGAGAAAGTTTGTAGCATCCTGCGGCCTTCGCGATTTCGCACGCCGCTTCGAGCATCCGCTCACCAACGCCCTGCGAGCGCATCGCGGTTCCAACCACCACATTTTCGACGATGGCGATGGATTTGAGACCGTGGCCCAGATGACGGAAGACGAGAAGATGAAGCGTGCCGACTATCTTGACGCCGCGCTCGGCGACCAGCAGATAGTGGTCAGGGTTTCGCGCGATCCTGAAAAAAGCGGTGCGGAGGGCGCGCGGGCCGGCCGCATACGTCTCATACTCGTCGCCATGAAGCTCGCGGTAGAGCGCGTCGAGCGCGGCAAGGTCGGTATCGCGCGCGCGGCGAATGCGCAACGCTTCCATGGCGCGGGGCGACTTTTTGGAATTTGCTCGCATCGATCGGTCCGCTAGGATGCGTTAGTCGGTGGAGAGCGTCTGCGTCAAGCCTTGAAATGAAACTTAAAGTGATACTTGAGCCCTGGAATTGGCGCGCAGTGGGCGCATTTTCACTATGATCGATCAGCGCCCGCTCGCCGGCATCCGCGTCCTCGACCTCACGCGCGTACTCGCAGGCCCGTTCTGCACCATGAATCTCGCCGACCTGGGCGCCGAGGTAATCAAAATCGAAATCCCCGGCCGCGGTGACGACTCCCGCGGCTACGCGCCGACCATGCCGTCGGGCGACTCCGGTTATTTCTACAGCGTGAATCGCGGCAAGCGCAGCGTGACGATCGATCTGCGTGCGCCCGAGGGCGCGGCGATCCTGCTCGAGCTTGCGGCGAAGAGCGACGTGGTGGTCGAGAATTTTTCGCCCGGCACCATGGAACGCTTCGCAATCGGCTACGAGAGGCTCGCTGCCGTCAATCCGAAAATCGTGCTGTGCTCAATCTCCGGCTTTGGGCAGACCGGCCCGATGGCGTCGGCGCCCGCGTACGATATTGTCGCGCAGGCGCTCGGCGGCACCATGAGCATCACGGGGAGCCCGGGCGGCGAGCCGACGCGATGCGGCGTTTCGGTCGGCGATCTTGCGGCGGCGCTCTACGGCGTGGTCGCGATTCTGGCCGCGCTGCGAGTGCGCGATCACACCGGCAATGGGCAGCATCTGGATATCGCGATGCTCGACTGCCAGGTGGCGTTCCTCGAGGACGCGCTCGCGCGCTACTCGGTCTCCGGCAAGGTGCCCGGGCCGCTCGGCACGCGCCATCCGTCGATCACGCCGTTCCAGCAGTTCCACGCGGCGGACGGGTATTTCGTCGCGGGCGCGGGCAACGAGGCTATCTGGAATCGTTTCTGCGACGCGATTGGGATGCCGGAGTTGCGCGACGACCCGCGCTTTCGGCTCAACGCGGATCGCACCGCGAACCACGCCGCGCTCGAGGCGATCCTCATTCCGCATCTGGCGACTGCGCCGCGGGCGCATTGGCTCGAGCTTCTCAGCGCCGCCGCGGTTCCCTGCGCGCCGATCGCGGATGTCGCGGAGGTCACCCGGAATCCGCATCTGCAGGCTCGTCACATGATCCTGCACGCGGACCATCCGGAGTTCGATGGCCTGATCGTCCCCGGCTCCCCGCTGAAAGCGCGCGGCTCCGACGCGACGCCCGATACGCGCGCACCGCGCCTCGGCGAAGACACCGACGAGGTGCTTGCGCGGATTCTCGGCTACGACTCGGCGCGGCTGTCTGAGCTTCACCAGCGTAGTATCATATGAGGATCGAAACATTCGGCCGGCGCGCGTGAGGCCGGCGTGCGGAGGAAAAACCGGTGCGTGAAGTTGTAATCGTTGACGGGTACCGAACCCCGATTGGCAAGGCCGGCAAGGAGCAGGGTTACTATCAGAAAATCCGCGCAGATGACCTCGCAGTGTTTTGCGTGCGCCGCCTGCTGGAGCGCAATTCCAAAGTCGACCCCAAGGAAATCGAGGACGTGGTGTGGGGATGCGCGAATCAGACTGGCGAGCAGGGCCTCAACGTCGGCAGGATGATCGCACTGCTCGCGGGACTGCCGGTGGAAGTGGCGGGCACCACGGTCGACCGGCAATGCGGTTCGAGTCTGCAGGCGGTCAATTTCGCGGCGCAGGAAATCATGACCGGCGCCGGCGAGATCGCGATCGCGGGCGGCGTCGAGCACATGTCGCACGTGCCGATGGGTTCGGGAATCCTGCCTAATCCGAAACTGCTCGAGATGTTTCCGCGCGACATGTTTTTCATGGGGATGACGGCGGAGCGCCTGGCCGAGATGTACAAAATCACGCGCGAGCAGTCCGACGCGTTCTCGCTCCGATCGAATCTGCGCGCGGTCGCGGCGCGCGAACGCTTTAAGGAAGAGATCGTCCCGGTCAAATTGCCCGACGACGTTACCGTCGACGTCGACCAGGGGCCGCGCGCCGAGACCAGCATGGAGAAACTCGCGTCGCTGAAGCCGTCGTTCAAGCCTGACGGCCAGGTGACGGCGGGCAATTCCTCGCAGATAAGTGACGGCGCCGCGGCGGTGCTCTTGATGAGCGCGGAGCGCGCGCGCGCGCTCGGCCTCAAGCCGATGGCGAAGATTCGCGCCACCGCGGTCGCGGGCGTGAGGCCCGAAATCATGGGATGGGGTCCCGTGCCGTCGACGCACAAAGCGCTCAAGCGCGCGGGACTGGAAATCGGCGATATCGGGCTGGTGGAAATCAACGAGGCGTTCGCGGCGCAAGTGCTCGCGTGTAATACCGACCTCAAAATCGACGAAGAGAAGCTCAACGTGAACGGCGGCGCCGTCGCGCTGGGCCATCCGCTCGGATGCTCGGGGGCGCGGCTGGTGGTGACGCTAACGCATGAGATGCGCCGGCGCGGTACCGCGCTCGGCCTCGCGACGATGTGCATCGGAATCGGACAGGGAATCGCGACCGTGGTCGAGCAGGTCTGAATTGTGACGGTAAGCGAAAAAATTCAGACAACGGCGAGGCGCGCACTGCCGATCGCTGCGATGTTCGTAGCGACAATTCTGTGGGCCGGAATCGGTTGGATCGGCGTCGCGCGGGCGGAAGGCGGTTACGGACTCGCGCCGAAGAGTCCGCCGGAAGCGGGGGTTGACGTGCCGGACGCCTCGCTCGAGTTCACGCTCCGCGACTTGGACGGCAAGCAGACCAAGCTCAGTAGTTTCCGCGGCCATCCGGTGATCGTCGATTTCTGGGCGACCTGGTGCGGGCCATGCCGGAAACAAATTCCCGAGCTCGAGGCAATTTACCAGCGTTATCACAAGTCGCGCGGGCTGGTGGTGGTCGGCGTCGCCTGCGACGCGGCCACCGGCGGCGGGCTCGAGGCGGTCGAGCCGTTTGTCGAGGAGTTCCAGATCAATTATCCGATCCTGGTCGCCAGCCAGCCGGTGCTCGACAATCTCGGCGTCGACGCGATTCCTACCACCCTGTTCGTCGGGCGCGACGGCCGCCTGCGCTCGAAGATCATCGGGGCGGGAAAGCGCGGCGAGTTGACCGAGGGCGCACGCATCCTGCTCGACGGCAAAAGGCCTGCGCCCGGCGCCCCCGGCAAGCCAGCCACGCCAGAGAAGCAGCCGGGCAATCAAGGCACCGTGATCGACATCTCGGCGCCCGTGGATTGAAGGAATCCGAGCGCGATAGAATTGACGGGATGGACGCCAGCGAAATCGAGGACATGATCGGTCGTGGATTGCCGGGCGCGGTAGTCGAAGTAAAGGACTACACTGGCGGCGGAGATCATTTCGAGGCATTGGTGGTGAGCGAAATTTTCGAGGGCAAGGGGCTCGTCGAGCGACATCAGTTGGTGTACAACGCGCTTGGAGAGGCGATGCGCGTGCGGGTGCATGCGCTGACGCTGAAAACTCTGACGCCGGCGCAGTATCAGAACCGGAGGTAAAAATGTCGGACGCAAGGGAACGGATCGAGTCGGCCATCAAAGGCAACAAGATCATGATTTTCATGAAAGGCAACCGCAGCTTTCCGCAATGCGGATTCTCGGCGGCTACCATCCAGATTTTCGAGGAGCTCGGCGTACCGTACGAGACCGCCGACGTGCTCAGCGACCCCGAGCTGCGCGACGAGATCAAGAGCTACAGTAACTGGCCAACGATCCCGCAAGTTTACGTCGACGGCAAGTTCGTCGGCGGATGCGACATCGTGCGCGAGCTTTACGAGAACGGCGAGCTCGAGCCGATGGTCAAATCGGCGGCGAGAGTCAGCGCGCGCAACTAGCCGCGACAACGTAGCGCTTCGCCGCTGCGAAGCGCGGGCCGATCGACGGAGGCAGCTATGCTCACCGAGCAGGAACGCAGCGTTCTCGACTTTTTGGCGAAGACACCGATACCGAAAGACATCCCCGCGCTGCGCAGCATGATCGACAGCGCCGTGGCGATGATGAACGCGGATCTACCGGAGATCGGCGCGCTCCACGAAAATGTAGAACTGCGCCCCGGGCTTAGCGCCGACGTCGCAGTGCCCAAAACAGCCGGGCCGCATCCGGTGGTCGTCTATCTGCACGGCGGCGGATGGGTCGCCGGCAGCCCGAAGACGCATCGCAAGCTCGCGATGCAATTCGCGGAGCAAGGCTACCTCACGATCAACGTCGATTACCGGCTCGCGCCCGAGCACCGTTTTCCCGCAGGCCTCGACGATTGTGTGTTCGCGATCAAATGGGCGGGCGAGAATGCGAAGCGATGGAACGGTGACGGCACCCGGATCGCAGTCGGCGGTGATTCCGCGGGCGGCAATCTAACTGCGGCGGCGGTCGCGGCGCTCGCGGCGGAGAATTACAAAGGTGCCAAGCCGAAAGCCGCGTTGCTGCTCTACGGCGTGTTCGACTTTCCTGCCGTGATCGCGCGGATGGGAAAGGACCCTGCCGCCAGCATCGGAGTCGACGGAATGGCGCGCGCCTACCTGGGCGACAAATATCCGGCGCTGCTCGACGATCCGCGCGTCAGCCCTCTCAAGGCGGTCAAGCCAGGCGCGTTTCCAGCGAGCTTCGTGATTTGCGGCGCCGCCGATCCGCTGGTCGCCGAGGCGCGCTCGATGGCCGAGGCGCTCAAGCGCGCCGACATCCCGCACGAGGTCCGCATCTTCGAGGATATGCCGCACGGCTTCCTGCAGATCGGCGTCCTCCACGATTGCAACGAGGGACTGCGGCTGATGTTCGATTTCCTGCGCCGCCACGTTTAACACTGCGCTCCAGGCGCCCGCGATTTATCAACGAGACGCCGGAGTGGAGGCTAGCTGATGGCCTGGATCGCGACGATCTCTGAAGAGCAAGCCCAAGGCCCACTTGCGGAGCTGTACGCGGGCATCCGCGCGAAATTCGGAATCGTCCCCAACATCATGAAGGCGTTGAGCCTTCGCCACGAGATGCTCGCGAAGATGAGCGGCGCGTTCATGACCGCGACCTTCGGCGGCTCGCGGCTCTCGCGTGTGCAGGAAGAAATGATCGCGACCGTGGTGTCGTCGATCAATCGCTGCCACTACTGAACCAACGCACATGCGGAGGGTCTCCGCATCCAGAGCGGCGACAATTCGATGGTCGCGAAGCTCAAGCTCGATTGGCGAACCGCGCCGCTCTCCGACGCTGATCGCGCGATGCTCGCCTATGCCGAGAAGCTGACGCTGAATCCTTCCGGACTCACGCTCGGCGATCTCGACTCGCTTCGCGCACATTTCAGCGAGGAGCAGACTTTCGACATCGTGATGATCGCATCGCTTAATTTTATCGATCGCGTTGCCGACGCCTTTGGCGTGGAGCTCGATCCGATGCTGCAGCAAATCGCGGCGGCCTCGCCGGAAGGCGAGGCGCTCACCGAAGTCGCGGCTCCCACCCGGGCGAAGCGCTAAGGCGATCGCGACGAGGCTGCCGGTTACAACAGCGACGTTATGATGACGATTGCGCCCGCGTCCGGCCTGCCTTTCTCGGCCGGATCGGCGATGACCAACTTGCTGCCGACAAATTTCATGTCGGTCGGATCCACCAGGCCGCCGCCCCACGGCCGCGCGAGGCCCTTTTCGACGCGCTCGATATTGCCGTCCTTTCCGCTCGAGTT
Organism: Binataceae bacterium (SeqCode); assembly: GCA_036521875.1. Lineage (GTDB taxonomy): Bacteria > Desulfobacterota > Binatia > Binatales > Binataceae > DATDGX01. Next base: position 49,113 of record DATDGX010000094.1, on the reverse strand, counting down.
CTCGGAAGCAAGCCGACCGGTGTCTGCGACGAACAGTTGGCTGCTATAGGCACCGAAGTTCGTCGGCGCGAATGCGATTCCGCCCGGCCGAGTAAAGCCGACGAGATACGGATCGTCCTTGACCTTGCCATCGGACATGACCACGCCGATCCGTCCAACCCTGGCGGCGCCGGCCGACGTGGGACGCATTCCGAGCAACATCATTCCGGGCGCTTTCGAGTCATCCGCTGGCGCGAAGGCTATAGTCGAGATCTCAAATGGAATCGGCTTGTCGAAGCTGCTGAACGCCGACGCTTTGCCGGAAGAGTCGACCGCATAGAGCGTTTCGTTTCCGGTGGTCGCGGCGAACAGCTTTCCCGCGTAAAGACTTCCGGTCGGGCCAAACTCCAGAGCGCGGCATTCGGTCGGCTTCCCGCCGCCAACACTTCCATTGTCGGGAAGCTTGGCGAAGGTGCTCACCGCGCCCGACTTGTCGATGCGATCAACTTCACATGGCCCGTCCGCCGCGGGCGCCGCTAACACGAATGTCTGTCCGCCGTACGCACCAAATCCCGCGGGCGCGATCGCGACGCCGGCCGGATGGGGCAGCTTGCTCTTGTCGGCGAGTGCGGTCGCCTTTCCCGCCATCGTGACCGAGAACACGCCGCCGGCTCGGTCCGAAACGATCAGCTTATTTCCGTCGGTGGCGAGATATGCGGGGGCCGTGAGGCCGCTCGACTTGAGCGCCTTGATTTCATAGGGCACTTCGACGTCGAGACCCTTGCCCTCCGCCGCGCGCGCGATCGATCGGAACACCAACGGCAGGACCGCGAATGCGAACGTCGCGAGTCCGAGCGCGGCGAAGACGCGGGGCAAGTTATTTTTTTTTATCAAGTTCATCGAGCGCCTCGTTTACGAAATATCTCTGGTCCGGATTTCGATCGTCGAGCTCGGATTTACGGCGCGCGACCCATTGCGCCAGGCCGATCACCGCCGCCTCGCGCGCGTCGCCAATTCCCAGCGCGTCGGCCACTTCTACGAGCTGGGCGTAGAGCTCGTCGGGAAGCTCGATTTCAATTCGCTGTCCAGCCATCGGTTCGCCCTTCCATATAGTCTTTGCTCGTGCCGGTCGTCAAAATGAACTGACGTGCAAACTGCGGCCCAATATACCGGCGCGCTCGTGGAATACCTCGACGAGGGCAAGCTGTGCGCTGGATTCGTGCTCCGCGAGCAAGGGCGCAATCTCGCGATCATCGACGGGCGCGGGCGCGAGCGGCTGGTGCCGCGCGATCTGGTGCTGGTGCGATACGGCGATCGCAAGATCGATCGCGACAACGCGCTGGAAGCGATCGCGGCACTCGGTGCGGAACGCGCCACGCTCGCGGCGGAACTCGACCTCGAACTTTTATGGCAGGTGGTCCATGAACAAGGCCGCAACTTCAGCGCGCAGGAGCTGGCCGAGCTGTTCTTCGGGAACCGCGATAGTGCCCAGGGCTCCGTGATGCTCGAGGCGCTGCTCAACGACCGCATCTACTTCGTCCGCCGCCACATGGAATTCCTCGCGCGCACGCCCGAGCAGGTCGAACGCCTGCGGGTTCAGCAGGATCGGATTCGCGCCAAGAGTACGGACTACCGCACGACGCTCGAACTGATGCGCGCGGTTCTGGACAGCGCCGCCGCGCCGCCGACGGGGGAAGCCGCCACCCTGGTCGATTCGCTGACGCGCTATCTGATGAACCCGTTCACGCGCAGCCGCGAGCTCACCCAGATGCTGGCCGAGGCGGCCCCCGACGTCGATCCGGCCGAGGCGGCCTTCGAAATCGCCGAGCGGCTGGGTGCGCGGCCGAGCGTGCCACGCTTTGCCTTCATCGCGGGACTGAAGGCGGAGTTCAGCGAGGCCGCAATGCGCGAGGCGGAGAAAGTGATCCCGCCGGAGCGGACGGTTTCCGACGGCGGCTTCACGATCACGATCGACGACGAAGACACGGTCGAAGTCGACGACGCGCTGAGCTGCGAGCCGCTCGAAGGCGGCCGGCTCCGCGTGCGCGTGCACATCGCACTGGTGGCGGACTTTGTCGCCAAGGGCGGCGCGATGGACCAGGAGGCGGCAGCGCGCGCGACCACCGTCTATCTGCCGGAAGCCACTATCCGAATGCTCCCCGACGCGATCTCGTCCGCGGCTGCGAGTCTCAGCGCAGGTGCGGAGCGTCCGGTGCTCACCACTGACATCACGCTGTCGGAGCAGGGCGAGCTCGAGAGCGCCCGCATCTACCCGGCGCGAATCTCGATCCACCAGCGTCTCGACTACGACCTTGCGGATCGAATCCTTTCCGCACCGGGCGCGAGCGGCGAGGCAGCGGACACGTTGCGGAGGCTGTTCGACGCGGCGTCCAAGCTCCGCGAGCGGCGCCGGACGGCGGGTGCGATGCTGATACAGCGTCGCGAGCCCAAGGTGCGCGTGCGCGGCGACGAGATCGAAATTTTCGCGATCGACAGCGCGTCACCGGCGCGGACGCTGGTCGCAGAGTTCATGGTATTGAGCAATTTCGTTGCAGCGCGTTACGCGGCGGAGAATCGGATACCGATCATTTACCGCGTGCAGCCGCAGAGCGGCGGAGATCTCCCCGGCCAGCGTCCGCGGCTTTCGCTCTATCCCGAATATCACGCAGGAATCGGACTCGACTACTACGCGCAACTCAGCTCGCCGATTCGGCGCTACGCCGACCTGGTATTGCAACGCCAACTGATCGCGGCGCTCGCCAACAAAACCGGGAGCGCATACGGTGTCGACGAATTGCTGGAGGTGCTGGCAGGCGCTGAGAATGCCGACGCCTCGGGGCGCGAACTGGAGCGGCGCGCCAAGCGTTACTGGATCCTGCGCTACCTCGAGCGCCACGCGTCGGACGCGCCGATGCGCGCGTTCGCGACGCGCGACGGCGCCAGCGCGGAGCTGGTCGATTTCGCGGTGCGCGGTTCGCTACACGGCTCGCCGATGCTCGCGAACCAGGCGCCTATCATGGTGCAACTGGCGCGCGTCGACCCGCTGCGCGGATGGCTCGCGTTCGACTATGTCGGGAGTGCGGACTCGGCCACGGAGGGCGCCGGTTAAGGCGCCCTCCTCTCTCTGTGGCCTCCCCTCTTCTCATTGGCCGCGCCTGGGAGCGCTACGATTCGCAGCCTCCGTCCATTGCGGCTCCCCCTCGTCCCAACTCCGCTTTGCCACCCCCGCTTTACCACTCCGCTTGCCAAATCGGCTCGGCAAAATCCGCGCTCTAACTCCGCTCGCCCCTCTCCTCTTCCCGGCCGCCCGCGTCCTACGCTGCGCATTCTGCCCCGCACGCCTCCTTCCGCTGCTCATCCTCCGCTACCGGCGTCCTACCTCTGCGCGTCCGGCCGCTTAGGCGCCTTGGCGCTCCACGTCCCGCCCCTCCACGCCCCTCCCTCCGCCTCCCGCCCCTCCGCGTCCTGCCCCGCCACGTCCCGCTCCTCCCGCTCCCCGCCCGTCCACTGGCCCCGTTGCTAGGCGGCTTTGAAAGTGTCTTGATCGAGGCGCCACTGATCGATCGACTCGATATTGAAGCGCCAGTCGCTGCCGACCTTGAACGCCGGCAGGCGCCCGCGTTTGAGCTGCCGATAGATCGTTGATGGATGCACCTTCAAGTAGTCCGATAGTTCCTTGACCGTGAGTACCCGGCTGCTTTCGTTCCTCATCATGGCTTAAGTCCCTCCTTTGCCACCGTTTGGTTACCGATGTCCTTCTTGGTTGGACTGAGTGCAATCAGCGTGCCGCACTAAGGGTGGACAGACAACCACAGCGAACATTGGACCAGCCACATTCTATTCCCTGGAGAACAACCTTGTGTTCTGCGGAGTAACAATTTGTGGACTAGACCAACCTCTGAGGTGATTGGCCCTCTATGAGCGATAGAATTTTGGCGGGCTGCCGGAAAATGGCCGGTGAGTTGTCAACTCAGAGTGTGTAGAAATGACCTACGCGAGCATATGGAATGCGCGAGCAGCGTCGCGTCGGCGAAGAGCCGCGGTCAGCGGTTCGGCAAGTGAATCCAAACGAATCGAAATTTGGCGACAACCACGAATCTGTTCTCACGAGCAGCGAACCAGACTCTAATCAGATCTTTTCATCAATCAGATCTCTTCACCGATTGGACCTTGCCGATCAGGTCGCGCTCCGTTTCGCGCACCATCGCGAGGATACCGGCCTCGTCGGGGGATCGAGTCAGCAGGATCAGCCGATGCACTCCGAGATCGGCGAATCGTTTCGCGGTGTCGCGATCAATCTTGACGCGCGGGCTCACGCTTATCTCGAGGTCCTCGAAGCGGCGCTGGTGCTTCGCGCATGCGGCACGAAGCCCTTCGATACATTTGGCGGTGCCGTCAAGGTCGAGCGCAAAACCGTACCATCCCTTGGCCAGGCGCGCGGCGCGGCTGAACGCTTCGGGCGAGTGACCGCCGAAGACAATTTCCGGATGCGGCTTTTGTACCGGCCGCGGCATCGCGTTGACGCCTTTGAAGTTGACCCAGCGCCCGCTGAACTCCGGCTTCTCCATCGACCACAACGCGATCATCGCGCGCAGGAATTCCTCGCTCCGTTCGCCCTTGTGATCGAAGGGCGCGCCGATCGCCTCGAACTCCGGCTTCAGATATCCGATCCCTATCCCGAAAATTAATCGTCCATTCGACAGCACGTCGGCCGACGCGAGTTCCTTGGCGAGTACGACTGGATTGCGCTGGGGCAGAATGATGATCCCGGTGCCGAGCCGAATCCTGGTCGTGTGCGCCGCGATGAACGCGAGCGCGACCGTCGGATCAAGCATCGGAAAGTCGGGCGCGACCGGCGACGGTGGAGCCTGCGGGTCGGGTAAAATCACGTGCTCTCCCGTCCACAGGCTCTCAAAACCCGCCTGTTCGGCGGCGCGCGCAACGGTGGCAGCGGTTTTGGGAAAGGCACAGAGGCCGTTGTTGATTCCAAAAAGTGCGAACTTCATGCAAGCACGATTACCACGGCGCACCACTTGACGAAAAGTGCGGCGTCGATTCTTGAGCGTGGCGGCGTCGTGGCTCCGGAAACCCGACGCGTCCGGCGTAGCTCTGTTGACGCGCGATCCAGGGATGAATTGACCGCTCGACAGAGTGTTCTTCATAATCGCAGGCGAGTCCGCTCGATGCGGACTGCGACGGAGGCGGCGAATCGGTGCGATGAGATGTCCCCAATGCGGTATGGAGATGGCCGGGCAAGCCGCGTTCTGCTCGCGATGCGGTGCGCGGATGTTCGCGCCGAAGCCGGCCGCCGTCCGCGAGTACAGTCTCGCCTTGATTCGGCCGTCGTGGATTCACAGCGCGCAGGGATTTCTGGTCGGCGCCCTGGTGATAGCTTTCGGCGCATACGTGGTCTGGAAAAATCACGACCTGTGGCGAGCCGGGTTCATCCTGATGGGCGCCGGAGTGTTCATCCTCGCGATCGCGGTCCGGGTCTATCGATCGGTTTCCTGGAGCCTGACTTCGGATCGGCTGGTCGAGAAGCGCGGCGTGCTGTCGTCGCACCGTCGGGAAATGGAGCTCTCCGACATCCGCTCGATCGAAGTCGACCGGCGCTTCATGCAGCGGCTGATGGGCCTCGGCAACGTGATCGTCTCGTCGGCGGCGAATCGCGACGCCGTCATCCATCTCAGCGATATCGCGAAGCCCGACGCCGTCGCCGAGACCGTGCGCCTGGCGCGCCTCAAAAGGCTTGCGTGAGTCCGCGATGAGCAAACGTCCCGACCTCCGTTACGAGCGCCGGCTGTGGAAAATCGGAATCCAGGCCGTCGCGGGCGTCGACGAGGCGGGCGTCGGCCCGATGGCGGGGCCGGTGGTGGCAGCCGCGGTCATTTTCGCGCCGGAGACTTTCATTCGCGGCGTGCACGACTCCAAGCAGCTATCGCCGGAGCAGCGCGACGAGTTGATCGGTCCGATTCGCGAGCGCGCGGTCGCGATCGGAGTGGGAATCGCCGAGGTTGACGAGATTGACAAACTCAACATCTACTGGGCGACGATGAAGGCCAGCGAGCGGGCGCTGGCGGCGCTCACCCGGGTGCCGGAGCACGTGCTGATCGACGGCCGCGCGATCCCGGGTCTCGAGCTGCCGCAGACCCGCATCGTGGGCGGCGATCGCAAAAGCTTTTGCATCGCGGCCGCGTCGATCGTCGCCAAGGTGACGCGCGACCGGATCATGTTCGACTACGAGGAGCGCTTTCCTGGCTATGGCTTTGGGAGCCACAAGGGCTATTGCACGCCCGAGCATTTCGAGACGCTCGACCGGCTCGGGCCCTCGCCGATTCATCGCCGCTCGTTCGCGCCGGTGATCGCGGCGGCGCAATTGAAACTGTTCTGATCGGATCTCGCCGGAGCGGATTTGTCCGGCGGCGCGCTAAGCAACAATCGCAATTGAATGTGTCAACTGTATTCATGTTGACACGGGATTTACGCACGATCACTTTTCGACTACGATCTTGTCAGGATGTGGCAACCTCAGCAGACTTGGGTGGCAACCTCGACCTCGCGAGATTAGGCGAAGCTGCGGCGAAAACATGGCACTGGAACGCGACAAGCACACCGCGCAGCACGCGCTGCTGACCCTGCACGAGGCGCAACTCCTCGACCTCTACCGGCGCATGGCGCTGATCCGTCATTTTGAAGAAAAAGCCGCTGAAATGTATACGCGGGGCAAGATCACCGGCTTTTGCCATCTCTATGCCGGCGAGGAGGCGGTCGCGGTCGGCGCTATCTACGCGCTCTACGACAAGGACTACGTGGTCTCGACTTATCGCGAGCACGGCCATTGCCTCGCCAAGGGCGCCGACCCGCGCGTGGTGATGGCCGAACTGTTCGGCAAGTCGACCGGCATCTCGCACGGCCACGGCGGCTCGATGCATCTGTTCGACCAGGACCTGCGCTTCATGGGCGGCTACGCGATCGTCGGCGGCGGGTTGCCCCTGGCCGCGGGTCTCGCGTTCGCGATCCAATACAATGAAGGGCCTGAGGTGGTGTGCTGCTTCTTCGGCGATGGCGCGCTGCCGCAGGGCGCCTTCCACGAGTCGCTCAATATCGCGGCGCTGTGGAAGCTGCCGATCGTCTTCATCTGCGAGAACAACTTCTACGGGATGGGGACTCTGGTGCAGAACGCCGTCAGCCAGGAGGAGCTCTACCGCTTCGCCGAGCCGTACAAGATACCCGGCGTGCGCGTCGACGGGATGGACGTGCTCGACGTCTACGGCGCCACCATGGAGGCGGTCGCACGCGCGCGTGAAGGCGACGGTCCGTCGCTGATCGAGGCGGTCACCTATCGTTTCCGCGGCCACTCGATGTCCGATCCGGGCGAGTACCGTTCCAAGCGCGAGGAGCGCATCTGGCAGGAGCGTGATCCGATCAAGACGATGCGCCGCCGGCTGTTGACCGAGAAGCGCGCGACCGATGCGAAGCTCGACGAGATCGAAAAGGAAGTCGAGGCGGTGGTCGACGACGCCGTCAAGTTCGCCGACGAGAGTCCCGAGCCTTCGCTGGATGAGCTGGGCAAAGGCGTTTACGTGGAGTGAACGGCGGACGATGGCGCAGATCAGTTATCGCGAGGCATTGAACCAGGCGCTGCGCGAAGAGCTCGACCGCGACGAGCGCGTGTTCGTGATGGGCGAGGAAGTCGGCTACTTCGGCGGGGCGTTCAAGGTCACCGACGGCCTGCTCGCGATATACGGCGAGAAGCGAATCCGCGACACCCCGATCTCGGAGCTCACTATCACCGGTGCTGGAATCGGCGCCGCGATGGGCGGGCTTCGACCGGTCGTCGAGCTGATGACGATTAACTTCTCGCTGCTCGCGATGGATCAAATCGTTAACCATGCCGCCAAGATTCACTTCATGTTCGGCGGCAAGGCCAAGGTGCCGATTGTGATTCGCTCGCCGCAGGGCGGCGGGCATCAGCTCGGCGCGCAGCACAGCCAAAGCCTGGAGGCTTACTTCCTGCATTGTCCCGGCCTTCGCGTCGCGATCCCCGCGACACCGGCCGACGCCAAGGGACTGCTGAAGACGGCGATCCGCACCGACGATCCGGTCATCTTCCTCGAGCACGAATCGCTTTACGGCGTTAAGGGTGAGGTGTCCGACGACAAGGATCTGCTGGTGCCCTTCGGCAAGGCCAACGTGGTGCGCGAGGGCAAAGACCTGACGATCGTCTCCTACTCGAAGTGCTTGTACGACTCGATCAAAGCCGCCGAGGAGCTGGAGAACCAGGGCGTCGACGCCGAAGTGGTCGATCTTCGCACGCTCAACCCTCTCGACCTCGACACCATCGTCAAGTCGGTGCGCAAGACGGGAAAGGCGATCGTGGTTTACGAAGGATGGCGCACCGGCGGCGCGGGCGCGGAGATCGCGGCGCAGATTTACGAGGCGGCCTTCGACGATTTGGACGCGCCGGTGGAGCGGGTCGCCTCGCTCGATACGCCGATGCCCTACAACGCGCGGCTCGAGCGCGCGGTACTGCCGAGTGCGGGCGATATCGTCAAAGCGGCGGAGCGGATGGGGTGAGCGCGCGGGCGCGATGTGTCGCTCAAATAAATTTCTCCGCTATCTATTGTCGGGCTCCCACGGCGTGAAGCGAGGGATCCATCGCGGAACGTGCCTTTTGTAGAGCAGGTAGTCCTGGCCGAATCTCGCGGCGAGCGCTGGCTCCTCACTGAGCGGTATGTAGACGCTGTTGAGTGCAAGGAAAATCGCGAACCACTCCAGAATCGCCACCGAACCAAGCAGGATGCCCTCGCCCAGCAGGATGGCGAGCACGCCGCTGATCATTGGATTGCGTACGTAGCGGTAGATACCGCGTGCCACCAGCTTGCGTGGCGGATCCCAGGGCGCAAGCGTCCCCTCGCCGGCAGTCGCAAACATCCGGATGGTTCCGGCTGCAAGCCATAGGCCTGCAACCATGATTGCGAGCCCGGCAGCTGTCATGACCATGTTGAGCGGCATCGGCAGGCCGAAGCCGATCTCAACTCCGCGCGTGGAAGTGAGCCAACCCGGTACAACCCCGGCCACCATGACCGGCAACGCGAGCACTGAAACCACACTGCGAATAAGCAGGCCCGGTTTCATTGCGTTTGACTATCTCGCTCTAGTCTCGGCTCGACAGGTGCGGTGCGGCCAGCGCCCGCAAAGGACGTTGGCTATAAAGCTCCGAGGCGAAACCCCGCAGTTCCGAGGCAACTCGGAACCCAGACCGACGCAGTCGGGACGTGCTCCATCATGTGCTTCCGCCGCTTCTTAGATTCAAAGCGACCGCCCTGAAGCGTTGTTCGCTCTGTGCGCACGGAACTGCATGTAATTCGCCGCGTGCTCGCGCCAATGCCACGCGCCGTATTTTTGGCAGAACGACTCCGACGGACGCGGCTCCACGACCCGCTCCAGAACAAATCCTGCCTCGATTAGAGCGTTAACATAGTGCGATAGCGTCCGATGAAACCTCGGGATGGCGAAATCGACGGCCTCGCTCCCGGCAGCGGAGAAATGCCAGCGATCTATCCAATCTGAGGACATATCAAAATAATCGCTGTTCTTGAGTCCGGTGCACCGTCCGCCAGCATCTCGAACCCATTCGTAGCCGCGGGTCAGGAAGCATGGGTGCAGGATGCTGAACGCGAACATCCCGCCGGGCCGAAGCGTGCGTGCGAATTCTGCGAGCGAGCCTTCCAGGTCGGGTGTGTCCATAAGCGCCATCATGCAGACGACTGCATCGAAGCTGGCGTCGGCCAATCCTTCGAGCTTCGCGAATGAGAGCTCCTCGTAACGAATCCCCAGGGGCTCTCTGTTTTCCTCTTCACGCGCCGTTGCCAGCATCGCGTCCGAAATATCAACTCCTACGATGCGCGCTCCCATATGTGCGAGCATGCGCGTGTGATAACCGTCGCCGCATCCGGCGTCTAGTACGCGCCGGCCACTCAGGTCGCCGATCAGCGCGAAGAACGCCGGGTTGTTCACCTCCAGGCGGTGGACGTCGAACCCGCGCCGGGTGTGATCGACCCATGCATGAGCGTTCGCGTTCCAATACCTGGCGACGTCCGATTCCGAGAGTCCCATGGAACCTCCAAGCTGATGGTTGCCGCGCTGAGACCTTTACGCGCTGAGACCCTTCCTGGCTTTGATTTCATCCAACAAGGCGTTGATTTTCTGTTCGCGTTCCAGCGCGTGAAGGCGGCCGTCGAGGTCGTCTCCCAGCAGTTCGCCCTTTGCGCGGCCAAGGGCTTCTTCGCGCGCGACCTTGGAGCGCATCCGTTCGAAGGTGTGGTTTTCAGCGCCGCTGGTATGTTGTGCATCCGCCGCACGATGGGTTGCGCGCGAGCGCCGATGCTGCACGATCAGTAAGTCAGCCTTGGCGCGCGCTTCGGAAAGCTTCAACTCCAGTCTCTTCAAAGCCGCTTTCAATGATTCGACCTGAGTATGGTGGTTGGCGATCTGATTGTCGTAATTCTCGGCAAGGATTTGGAAGCTTACCGCGCGCTCCAGCGCCGCGCGCGCCAGTTCGTCATCCTTCTTGTCAACGGCCAACTCGGCCTTGCGCATCCAGTCGGCACGCTGCTCGGCATTTTCGTTCTTCTTCTTCTCCAGCAGATGCAGATCGGCAAGCGCTATGGCCACTTGCGTCTTCACCTGCATGAACTGGTTTTCCATATCCAGGATGACCTGCTTCAACATCTTCTCGGGATTCTCGGCCTTGTCGAGTAAGTCATTGAGGTTGGCCCGCACCAGGATTGCCACACGATCCATGAGTGCCATAACAAACTCCTTGCTCGCAGTGCTGCGAACTCCTGTTACTTATGTCCGCCGGCGGCTTTGTCGCTTCCGTCGGGGGGCGGTAGTTGATCCGAACGCTTCGAGGTGTCGCCGATCGTCCTGATCTTCGCGAACAAGTCCGACATCTTCATGCCGGAAAGCGCTTCGAACAGCTCCGGCACTTGTGCGGCGATCTGAGTCAGGTCGCCGGTGATCTTGTGCAACCCTGCGGCATCGCCGTTGCCAGTCGAGACCACCGTGATGCGATCGACTTTCGCTAACGGACTGGCTAGCGCCTTCACCACTTCCGGCAAACCGGTGATAAGCTTGTCCACCACGGCGGCCTGGTTGTACTCTTGGTACGCCTCCGCCTTGACGTTCATCGCCCGTGCCTCGGCGTCGCCCTTCTTGAAAATGATTTCGGCTTCAGCCTCGCCTTGAGCCCGAATTGCGCTCGCGTGGCCCTCGGCTTCGACCGTCGTCCTCGAGCGGTCGGCTTCGGCCAGGGTTTGAATGCGTTGGCGCTCGATCTCAGCCGGCTTCAACACGGTGGCGATCAGTTCTTTCTCGCGGCGCAGGATCTCAGCCTCCTGCACTTTCACCTGCTGTTCCTTCTCTGCCTGCTGGACCTTCACCGACTCGACGATGACCTGCTGCTGCATCACATTGGTCTGGATCTCATAGGCCTTGTCGGCCTGGGCCTGCTGGCGTTTGACCAATTCATTGTAGGTTGCTTTTTTTACTTCCAGATCGCGCTGGGCCTCGGCTTGACGCGCCATCGAGGCCGTCTCTGCCGCGACGCGCTCCTGATCAGCCTGCGCTTTGGCGACTGCGGATTCTCTTAGCGCCATCGCGCGCCGGATAGCAGTATCGCGGTCGGCTTCAGCCGCGGCCACGTCGGCATCGCGCTTGATCCGAACTATGTCAGGACGCCCCATGTTGGTGATGTAGTCGTTCTTGTCGCGGACTTCCTTGATGGTGAATGAGATAACTTCAAGGCCCATCTTGTTGATGTCGTCGGCGCAAGTTGAACGCATCCGGTCAGCGACCATCTCCGGCTGTTTCACGATCTCTTCCACGGTAAGTTGACCGATGATGCCGCGTAGATGTCCCTCCATCACAAGGCGAATCAATGCCTCGCGATCTTCTGGAGGTTTGGTTAGAAATTGCTCTGCCGCAGTCAAAATCGATTCCGGATCAGACTTGACCTTGATCTGGGCGACGGCTTCCACCGTCACCGCCACACCTTGCTTGGTGTATAGGTCCTGCTGCGGCGCCACGTCGAACGACATCAGCTCGAGCGATAGCTGGCGAAAGTTCTCGACCATCGGCAGGATAACGGTGCCGTGGCCCTTTATGACGCGAGTGCCGCGGAACCCGTACACTACCAGCGCCTCATGGGGGCCAGCTTTGCGATAAAGGTTTGCAAACACAGCCATCAGCAGGAGTATGGCAGCCACTGCTGTCGCAGCGACGACCAAGACATCAGTTGGTATTTGCGGCATACTCTTTTGCTTCCCTTATAGCAGTCGGTTGTGAGCAATTAACTCAAGTCTGCGAGCTATCAGCTACATGGCCATCCGCCATCTCATCCCAGCGGCGGACATAGGCTATGCCATGTTCATAACGCGTGACGATTACCTCGGTGCCTCGTGCCAGCGCCTCACCGTCTTCGCTGCGAACGCCGCAGGTTTGCCGGGTCCCTTCCTGGGAAAAGATCATTTCGCCGGTGCCTCCTTTCCGGATCGCACTGCTGATGCGGCCTAACACTCCCACCCGATCATAATCAGCCGGATCACGTGCCTGGTCGTGGGTGAGCAGAAACTTGACGATGAACCAGAAGATGATCGCCGCGCCCACCATCCCTGCCGCAATTGCGAGAAGGACGATCACGGTAACCAACAGGCTCGAATGGCGCGTCAGCAAGTAACCGGTACCGCCGAACCAGGCAAGGAAGGCCGTAATGGTCGCGAAGTTGAACAAGGGCATCTCCGGGCCACGACTTACTCCCGCGTGGCCGGCCCCTACGTGAGGAGTCGCCATATGGCCGTGAGACAGGTGGAAATGCACGTGCGGCAGATGCAGGCTGCCACCCACAAACGACAGGATGCTGAGCGTCACGCCGACCAGAAAGCAGGTAAGATAGAACGTTTCCCAGGTCATGGATTCGCCCCCGCGGATTTCTTCCTTCCATTGTCTCGACCTGACGATGGGCCCCGGGCGGGTCTCAGTACTTCACTCAGCCGCTCCACCAGTTCCGGCGCTTCCAAAATCGCACCTAGCAGCACCAGGCACTTGCGGGTATCGGGATGCCTGGCTATCAGCAGCAAGGCATGACTCGTTTCGGGATCGCCGGCGAACTCCTCCGCTCCGTTTATCAACCACAGGTCAAGCCGATCCTGCATGGCGCACAGATCGCTGGTCAGCTCGGTGTGGTAGCCCTCTGGATCGTCGACCAGGTACCCGGGATGGACCTTAAAGAAGCGCGCCAGCAACATGCGCGACGAGTTAGTAAGATGGGGCCGCGTTCCGCTCTCGATCTGAGACAGGTAAGACTGGCTGAGTCCTCCGCCCATTTCCTTCTTGAGTGCCCGCGCCAGGTCCTGCTGGGTCATCTCGCGGCCGGTGCCGCGGAGAGTACCTTCAACCAGGCGCAGATAGCGAAGTTTTTCGCCGAGCTTCATTCCGATTCCTTACCTGAGGATCCCGCGATCCGCGGTTCAGCCGCCTATTATGATTTGCAATTACCATATTGCAATTTGTTATGCAACAGGGCGGAGAGCACTCAACGCGCAATTCCGGCGCTCCGCGCGCGTCACTTGTGGCGATCCAGTTGCGCCGCTTGAAACGCCGATGCCGTACCACGCGCGCCGGCGCGCGCGGTGCTGTCGAGTGCGGGTGATATCGCGAGAGCAGCGGAACGGATGGTGATGATGCGTGGAGGCGCGGACATGAGCTTGTCAGCCCGCGTCGCTTCGGCCCACAATATGGAACGAGCCGCGCCATGAACAACGAAATCACGATGCCGAAACTCTCGGACACGATGGAGGAAGGTAAAATCCTCCGCTGGCTCAAGCATCCCGGCGACACCGTCCATCGCGGCGACGCGCTCGCGGAGGTCGAGACCGACAAGGCCGACATGGTCCTCGAAGCGTTCGACGACGGCGTGCTCGAGCAGGTGAAGCTGAAGGAAGGCGAGAGCGCGCCGGTCGGCGCCGTGATCGCTACGCTACGCGCGCTCGGCGAGGCTGCCGGCGCACCCGCCGCTGCCGCACCGGCGGCTGAAGCTCAGAGATCCGACGCGCCAAAGACGGCGGCGGTCTCGTCGGCGAGGCCTGCGCCAAGGCAATCCAACGATAGAAAATCTCCAGACACAAAATCCCAAGAACGAGCTGCAGACAGAAGAGCGGACGCGCAGAAACCTGAGCTGCGCGCAGTCCGCTCGCGCCGAGAAGCTCCGCCCGCGCCCGCTCCGGAGCCGCCGCAGATGTCGGCGACTGAAAATGGTGAAGAGGGAGACGACGCGCCGCCGCGGTTCCATCCTGCGATGAGCGCGAATCCGTCGGCCGCACCGACCGCGATGCCTTCGCCGCCGCCGCGCGCCGCCCTCCGGCAAAGGTCCGAGGCGCGTCCGGCGCAAGCTGCCGAGTCATCGCCTCAGTCATCGGCGGACGCGCACAAGTTTCGCGCGTCGCCGCTGGCGCGGCGCGCCGCCGAGGAAGCCGGGGTCGACCTCGGGCAAGTTCGCGGGACCGGCCCGGAAGGCCGCGTCACCAAGCGCGACATCGACAACTTTGTCCGCGAGCAGCAGCTCTTCAGGTTCCGGCGCCTGGTCTCGCCGCGCGAAGGAGCGCCCGGCTCGCGCGAAGAGCTCTCCAAGATGCGCAAGACGATTGCGCTGCGGATGGCGGCCTCCAAGCGCGAGATTCCGCATTTCTACGTGACCCTGGAAGTCGATATGGAGGAAGCGGTCCGGCTCAAGAAGTCGCTGGAGACCACCGAGCTGTTCGAAGAAGACATCACGTACAACGACATGATCGTGAAAGCGTGCGCGCTTGCGCTCGCGCGTTTCCCGCGGATCAACGCGAGCTACCAGGACGAAGGCATCACGATTCATCCCAACATCAATATCGGCGTCGCGGTCGCGGTCGAGGACGGATTGATCCTGCCGGTGATCAGGCGCTGCGAGGCGCTCACGCTGCCGGAAATCGCGCGCGAGGCGCACAAGCTGGTTGGGAAATCCTCGCACGGCGCGGCCTTCACCACCGACGAGCTCTCCGGCGCGACCTTCACCATCTCGAACATGGGGATGCTTGGCGTCGAGCATTTCGCGGCAGTGATCGTTCCGCCGCAGGCCGCAATTCTGGCCGTAAGCGCAATCAAGGATCGCCCGGTGGTGCGCGAAGGCCATCTGGCCGTCGGCAAGACCATGATGGTGACGGTGTCGTGCGATCATCGGATCGTCGACGGCGTGGTCGCGGGCCGCTTCCTCGGCGAACTCAAGCGGTTCCTCGAGAACCCGGCGAGCCTGCTGGTTTGACGCCGCGCGCTCGAACACAGATGCTCCCGCTTCGCCCGGAATCAGTATCTGCGCGGACTGACTAGTCGAGGACTTAAAAACTTGTCCAGCTCAGGTTATGACCTTGTGGTAATTGGTTCCGGACCCGGCGGTTACACGGCCGCGATCCGCGCCGCGCAGCTCAAGATGCGGGTCGCATGCATCGAGCGCGATCGCCCGGGGGGCGTGTGCCTCAACTGGGGATGCATCCCGTCGAAGGCGCTGCTCAACTCCGCGGAGACGATGGAGACGATTCGCGGCGCCGGGAAAGAGCACGGCATCGAAGTCGGCGAGATTACCTTCGACTTCAAGAAAGTGATTGCGCGCTCGCGCGCCGCCGCGGACAAGCTCGCGCGCGGCGTGCGCTTCTTGCTCAAAAAAAACCACGTGGATTTTTTCGAGGCCGAGGGCGCGGTCACCGGACCCCACAGCGTCGCGCTGAGCCAGGTCGAGGGCAAAGATGCGCCGGCGGTCACGTCCATCCAGGCGGAGCGGATCCTGGTCGCCGCGGGCTCGGACGAAAAACTGTTCGGCGGGATGAAGCTCGGCGACGGCGTGATCGCCAGCAAGGAGGCCCTGCTGCTCGACCAGTTGCCGGCGAGTGTTGCGGTGATCGGCGCGGGCGCAGTCGGCCTCGAGTTCGCGTACTTCTACCAGGCGTTCGGCGCCAAGGTTACGATCATCGAACTGGAGAAACAGATGCTGCCGGGATTCGACGCCGAGGTCGCCGAAGAACTGCGTCGCGCGTTCGTCAAGCGCGGCGTCACGGTCCTGCTCGGTCACGGGTACAAATCGATGGCACGCCGGGGCAGCACGTGGACGGTGACTGTCGATGCGGCCGGCGCGGAAAAGACCATCGACGCCGAGGCGGTGCTGGTCGCGGTGGGCCGCACGCCGCTCAGCGCGAAGATGGGACTGGAGAAGGCGGGGGTCGAGCTGGAGCGCGGCGGCTTCATCAAGGTCGACGATTCGTTTCGCACCAACGTTCCGAGCATCTACGCGATCGGCGACGTGATTCGCCCTCCTCTGCTAGCGCATAAGGCGTCGGCGGAAGGCATCGCGGCGGTCGAGATCATGGCGGGCGTGCGGGAGCCGGGCTTCGATCTCTTGTCGATCGCCGGATGTATCTATTGCGAGCCCGAGGTGGCGACGGTCGGTCTCAGCGAGGCCGACGCGCGCGCACGCGGGATCGACGTGAAAGTCGGCAAGTTCCCGTTTCGCGCGCTGGGCAAGGCGGTCGCGATCAACCAGACCGGGGGCTTCGTGAAAATCGTCGCGACCAAACAGTACAACGAAGTGATCGGATGCCAGATAATCGGGCATCGCGCGACCGATATGATTGCCGAAGTCGTGCTGGGCAAGACGCTGGAAGCGACCACCGCCGAATTCGGCAAGGTCGCGCATCCGCATCCCACCATGTCGGAGGCAATCATGGAGGCGGCGCTCGCTGCGGAAGGCGAAGCGATCAACTTCTAAGTGGACGGCGGCAAATGGATGTAGGAAGGCCACTTGGCGTAGCGAGGCTCGGCGTGGTCGACTACGAGGCCGCGCTCGGCTTGCAGACTGCGATGGTCGCGGCGCGCCTCCGCGATGAAATCGGAGACACTCTGCTGATTCTGGAGCATGACCACGTCTTCACGCTGGGGCGCGGCGCCGATGAGCGATTCATCGTGGCGGCGCCCGCGGCGCCGATTCATCGCGTGTCGCGCGGCGGCCAGGTGACGTATCACGGTCCCGGACAACTGGTCGGCTATCCGATTCTCAAGCTCGAGGGTTCGTCGCGCGATGTGACCAAATACCTGCGGCTCCTGGAGCAGGTGATGATCGACGTGCTGGCGGAATATGGAATCGACGCGGAGCGGCGCGCGGGCTTCACCGGGGTGTGGGCGCGCGATAGAGAGATCGGCGCGCGCGAACTCGGCGCACG
Organism: Binataceae bacterium (SeqCode); assembly: GCA_036521875.1. Classification (GTDB taxonomy): domain Bacteria; phylum Desulfobacterota; class Binatia; order Binatales; family Binataceae; genus DATDGX01. Next base: position 31,837 of record DATDGX010000094.1, on the reverse strand, counting down.
CAAAATTGGATCAATTGGCGTCGGCATCCGGCGCTGGGTCACTTACCACGGATTCGCGCTGAACGTCTCCACCGACTTGAGTTACTTCGACGCGATCGTCCCGTGCGGGCTCTCAGGATGCGAGATGACGTCGGCAGCGGCGCTCGGTCATCGCGAGGTAACGATCGCCGCGATGGCCGGCTCGGTAAGCGGGCGCTTCGCCGCGGTATTCGGCTACGATCGGGCGGTGGCTATCGAGCCGCATCGGCTCTGGAAGCTGGTTCCCGAACGCACAGATGAAACGGCGTCGGGGGGAGCGGAGGCTTCGAGATAGCGATGCCGGAGCGGAGACATCCCGACTGGATCAAGGTGCGCGCGCCGGCGTCGCCGGAATATTTTCGCACCCGCGCCATCCTGAGCGAACTCAAGCTTCACACCGTATGTCAGGAGGCGTGCTGCCCGAATATCGGCGAATGCTTCTCGCATCGGACCGCCACCTTCATGCTGATGGGCGACGTGTGCACGCGTAACTGCCCCTATTGCGCGGTCGCGCACGGCAAGGCGCGGCCGCTCGACCCCGACGAGCCGCGGCGCGTCGCGGAGGCGGTTGCCAGGCTCGACTTGCAGCACGTGGTGGTCACCTCGGTTGATCGCGATGACCTGCGCGACGGCGGCGCGGCGCACTTCGCCGCGACCGCGCGCGCGATCAAGGCGATGCTGCCGGCGGCGCGAGTCGAGGTTCTGGTGCCCGACTTCCAGGGCGTGTTCGACAGCGTCGAGACGGTGGTGCGCGCGCCGATCGATATTTACAACCACAACATCGAGACCGTGCCGAGCCTGTACAAGGTGGCGCGCCCCGGCGGCCATTACGATCGATCGCTGGCGGTGCTTCGCCACGCGAAGGAGAAAGCGCGCGGACTTGGCCGTGAGCTGCTGACCAAGGCCGGCGTCATGCTCGGGCTGGGCGAGGAGCGCCGCGAGCTCGCTACGGTGATACGCGACCTGCGCGCGGTCGAGTGCGACATCCTGACACTCGGCCAGTATCTGCGCCCCTCCGAGAAGCATCTGCCGGTCGCGCGCTACGTGCCGCCCGCGGAATTTGTGGAGATAAAGATCGAGGCGCTGGCGCTCGGCTTTCGCCACGTCGAATCCGGGCCGCTGGTGCGCAGCTCTTATCACGCGTGGGAGCACGTGAACTAGCAGCCGAATCGAATCTGCTCGAAGCCAAGCAAACGCTCAGCGCGAGGAGCGCCAAAACGCGCGCGGCGCGAGGAGCGATTGCTCCGCGCGCCGCGTCGTCAGTCGTCAGAAAAATAATTGCAGCTAGTTGCCCTCGTGCAACTCCTTCACCTTGTGCACGCGAGTCTGCAGATACGCATCCTGCACTGCGCCATAGAGATCGACGGCATAACGATCCGCCTCTTCGAACTGGTTCAGATGCAGCGAGCGGTAGTTGACTGCGTCACCGACACGCTGACCCGCCCCGACCGCGAGCGCCATCCAGAACGGCACGAAGTAGCTGAGCGGATTCATCGCTCCATCGACCGCCAGGCCGACCGTATCCGAGATGGTCGACGGCCCGAAGAACGGCAGCATCACGTAGGGACCGGTCTTGACATTGTAGTAGCGCAGGGTGAGTCCGAAATCGTCGTGATGCTCCTTGATGCCGAACCATTTGTCCGCGGGATCGAAGAAGCCTGCGACTCCGAGCGTGGTGTTGATCCCGAAGCGCGCGACCTCGCCGCCCGCTTGCGCGAGCCGAAGCTGGAAGAGGTTGTTCGCGAAGCGTGGGATGACGTTGACGTTGTCGAAGAACCGGCCAACGCTCTCGCGGACCGGCTCCGGCGCCACGTAGGAATAGCCGCTGGCGACCGGGCGGAGCACCCAGTCGTCGAGCTTCAGGTTGAAGGTGAACATCGCCTCGTTGAACGGCGCGAGCGGGTCACTGTAGACCCCCTGGTTGTCACCTGGAGGGCCAGTTGACTGAGTCGCCTGCTGCGCGGCCTGCTGCGAGCTTGGATTGTTGCTCATCGGGGCAGCATCCTGGGCAAACGCCACCGTCGCTGACGAAGAAGCGGCGAGCATCGCCGCCGCGCAAATCGCGCTCAGCGCCCGGTTGCTCCAAGTCGTTACGGATCCTCGTTTCATTTGGCTCTCCATGTAAAGTCGGACCCCAAATCAGCGGTCCCGCGGAAACCTTCTTTCCGGGCGTCGCTACCCTATGCGACTACGGTAGCATCCTGCCGGGGTGTGGCAAGCGGTCCTTCGCCCGTTAAGGGAACCTTCTTAATGGTTTGCGAGCGATGCTGCAAGAGCGGCTTGTTTGCTCTTGAGGTCGGATATTAGCTTATCGTATCCATCCCTGTTCATAACCCGGTTAAACTGATTGCGGTAATTAGCGATGATGCTGATCGCATCGACGGTCACGTCGTAAATCTTCCACGTATCGCCCTGGCGCACTAGCCGGTAGTTTACATGGATCGGGTCTTTGCCCGCCTGCACGATATCGGTGTTTACCTGCGCATAGTCGGGGGTGTCGTTGCGAGTTCTCAAGAAGGCAACATCCTGTCCGCGGTAGTCGTTTATCTTGCCGAGGTAGGAGTCTTCGATAAATGCGACGAAGGCCTGGGTGAATTCGTCCTGCTTGGCTGGGGTAAGATCCTTCCAATGGTAACCCATCGCGGATTTGCCCATCTCTTTGAAATTGAAGGTGGCGCTGACGATTTGGCGCAGCTTGTCCTGCTTGGCCGCCAACGGCATCTGCTTGTCGCGCAGGGCGGCGAGTGCTTCGTTAACCGTGGTTTTGACCACCGTCATCGGGTCGTCAGCCAGCGCCCTCGAAACGAAGCGGCCGGGTATGAGCGTCGCGGCGACGAGCAGCGCGGACATCATGATAATTGTTCGCGAGCGCGTGCAGCGGCGCGGGATCTTTATCGTCCTCATTATATCCTTATGTCTCCGGGTTACTTCGATTTATCGCTCTTGCCATTGTGGTCAGGCTTGTCTGGCTTGTCCGAATCGCCGGAGTCCTTGCTGCTGCCTCCGCTACCGATATTGTTGATGAGCGTGCCGATCGCGTCTTCGAGCACGAAAGCCGCCTCGGTCTGCCTGATGGTATCGCCGTTGGTAAGCGTCTTCTGGCCGGGGCCGGGCGCGATGGCGACGTATTTGTCGCCCAGCAGTCCGCTGGTTTTTATCGATGCGATCGCGTCGTTGTCGATCTGCACGCCCCGATCTATGTGGAGCGCGACGCGCGCCTGTTCATTGTGCAGCCAGATACCGCGCACCTTGCCAACCGGAACGCCGGCAATCTGCACCTCGTTACCGGTCTTCAAGCCGGAAATATTATCGAAATTCGCGAACAGGCTATACCCTGGCGGCGGAAAGAGCTGAACCTCGCCGAGCTTGAACGACAGGATCGCGAGCGCGAGGACTCCCACGACTCCGAATAGTCCAACGATAAACTGGGTGGTGCGGCTAGCGTACATTGGTTTTATGCCATCGCGGCCTGTTCCGCGTCCTCGCCCGAGGCTCTGCCTTTGAGGAAGCGGTCGAAGACTTCGTCGTTGGCTCCGAGCACCTCGGCCGGCGTGCCGGCCAGCCTTATTTTGCCCTGCTTGATAAAAGCGATGCGATCGGAAATCTCGAACACCGCGGGCACGTCGTGACTCACCATGACCGCGGAGAGCCCGAAATTTTTCTGCGTATTTCGAATCAGCTCGTGAATCGCGCCGGTGCGAGTCGGGTCGAGACCAGTGGTCGGCTCGTCGAGCATCAGGATTCGCGGTTTCCTGACCAGCGCGCGCGCCAGGGCGACCCGCTTTTGCATTCCGCCGCTGATTTCGGACGGGAACTTGCTATCCATGCCCTTCAGTCCGACCGCGTCGAGCGTCTCGTGCACGCGCTGCTCGATCTCCTGGATGGTGAGATTGGTCTTCTCGACCAGCGGGAACGCGACATTTTCGAACACGCTCATCGAGTCGAACAGCGCGCCCGCCTGGAACAGCATCCCGAACTTCTCGCGCACGGCGTTGAGTGCCAGCGCGCCCAGGCGCGTCACCTCGGTGCCCTCGATGGTGATGGTTCCGGCGTCGGGACGCAGCAGCAGGTTAATGTGCTTGAGCAGCACCGTCTTACCCTCGCCGCTGGGCCCTACGATGGTCGTGATCTGACCCGACGGGCAGTCGAGGTCGACGCCGTCGAGCACCCGCTGGCGTCCGAAGCGGCGCTTGAGCCCACGCACCTCGACCGCGTTAGCGGAAGACGGGTTTCCATTCTGTGCTTCGTTCATGAGCCCGCCAATTTACAGCAGAATCGAAGTTAGAACATAGTCCCACGCAAGAATCAGAACCGACGAGAGCACCACCGCTTCGGTCGTAGCGCGGCTCACCCCGGTCGCCATCCTTTGCGCGTTGTATCCCTTGTAGCAGCAAACCCACATCACGACCACGCCGAAAACCAGCGCCTTGTAGAGGCTGCTCGCGATGTCGTGGCTACCCATATTCGCCTTGATCCCGTTGAAGTACGGCCCCGCCGGAGCGCCCATCAGGCCGACTCCGACCAGGTAGCCGCCGATGATGCCGACCACGTCGAAAATTACGGTCAGCAACGGGAACGCGATGATCCCCGCGATTATCCGCGGCGACACCAGGTACTGCACCGGGTTGACCGCCATCACGGTCAGCGCGTCGATCTGCTCAGTGGCCTGCATCGAGCCCAGCTCCGCCGCCATCGCGGAGCCGGCGCGCGCCGTTATCATCAATGCCGCCAGCACCGGGCCGAGCTCGCGGACCAGCGCGAGCGCTACCAGGATTCCCAGCGCCCCTTCCGAGCCGAACAGGCTTAGCGTCTTGTAGCCCTGCAGTCCCAGCACCATCCCGGTGAAGGCCGCGATCAAAATAATCAGGAACATCGAATCGGCGCCGATTTGCCGCACCTGCCGGATGATGAGGCGAGGCTTGTACGGCGGCAGCACCGCGTAGAACAGCGCGTTTAACAGGAACAGGAGAAATCCGCCGAGCGCGAAAACACGCTCGAGGATAAGCGCGCCGAGCCGCTCAATCGTTTCCGCGATATTCATTAAAAGGGGGAGAGCGATGTCTCAGTGATGGGCAATCCCGAGCCGGGTGAGATGGCTCAGCGTTCGAGTCGGACTCGCCGCGCGCACGAATTCGACGAGATCACTGTGCAAATCGAGATCCAGCGCGGGCCGCGACAGCCGCAGCACCTGGCAGGGAAGGCCCTGCTGGCGGCAATCGTCGAGATGCTTGACCAGGCTCAGGCGTCCGAAGCGCGTCGGGATGACGCCGGCCGGTGAGCGCGCAATGACGTTAGTGCCGGAAAAATCGCGCGACGGCACCAGCACCGCGCCGCGACCCTCGGGCGGCATCGCCGCGAACACCGCGTCGATATCGCCCGCGGTGATGAGCGGGATGTCCGAGAGCACTGTGCACACCGTTTCCGCCCCCTGTACCGCGAGCGCGCCGGTCGCGAGCGCAACCGCGGCGTTCAGACCGCGCGGATACTCCTCGTCGATCGCGATCGCGCCGGCACCGCGCGCGAGCGCGAGCAGCCCGGGGTCCGACGTCACCACCGCGACGTGGTCGGCGCTACGCGCGCTGAGCGCCGCCGCGAAGACGTCGCGAAACATCGCCTCAGCCAGCGCCGCCCGCTCGGAGGCGGGCAGATGCGGCGCGAGCCGGGTCTTGGCGAAGGCAAGATGCTTCGCCGCTATAAGGATAATGCGCACGGCGTTCTCTTATAACCTACAGGGTCAAGAGAGCCAACGGCTCGGCGATCAAGTTTACTTGATCTGATCGGGCGGGAATTCCAACATAATGATGGTGGCCACTTCATTCACAGAACCGATCGCGGCCAGCCTGGAACCGACCGCGGTGAACGCGCGCGCCGCATCCTGCTACACTTGGAGATCCCGATGCTGAACCCGAAACGCTCGAAATCGCCATCGCTTCTATTCGCCGCCATCGCAATTCTAACGGCGCTCTCGATCTCGGCTTGCAGAGGCGGTTCGGTCGACAGTGACCTCGCCAAGGGCGATGCGGCGATGGAGGCCAGCAATTTCGCGGACGCCCAAAACGCCTACCAGGACGCGATCAAGGCTGCGCCCGATGATGCGCGCGGCTATGCCGCGATGGGCAACTTGTACCTCGCTCAACACAACTACGCCGCCGCGCAGACTATGTTTATGAAAGCGCTCGACAGCGATCCGAAGAGCGCGGAGGGGCACGCGGGATTGGGCAACTATTATGCGGCCCAGGGTCAGGGCGGATTAGCCGAAGATCAATTGCGTGCCGCCGTCGCGCTGGCGCCCGCGCGTCCCGATTTCAGGCTGCAATTGGCCGACGTGCTGCGCAAGGGAGGCAAGACAGGAGCAGCCGAAGTCGAGATGCGCACCGCGATCGGACTCGACCCGAAAAATGCGCAGGCGCATTTCGCGCTCGCAACGATGCTCAGTACTGAGTCGGGCGCGACGGCGGAGGCGAACGCCGAGTTCGATCAAGCGCGGGCGCTCAACCCTCTGTTAGTGCCCGGTGCCCCGGTCGGCAGCGCGGCCGCGCCGCCGGCGCCCGCGCCTGCCACAGCCGCGATGCCTCCGGGCGTCACGCCTCCCGGAGCTATGTCCGGCGCAATGCCGCCGGCTAATCCCCCCGCGACCGCCGGCGCCCCGATGGTTCCAGGAGCCAATCCTGCTGCCGTTGCGTCGGCGCCGCCGCCCGCCGCCGCGGCGCCGCGGCTGAAGCCGCTCAATCGACTCTTCCTGCTGACGCAGAACACCGCAGTCTATACTGACGCCAACGCCAGCAGCGCTGTCGTCGGCCAGGTCACGCGGAAAAAATATGTTCACGTCACCGGGATGGCCGGCGACTGGCTCCAGATCAAGCTCAAGGACGGAACCGTGGGATTCATTCCCATCAGCGCAGCGGAGTGAGTGATAGCGGGCGACGCCCAGCGCGCGATTCGATGTTTCTTATCCCGCGCCGCGTGTCTCCACTCCGTTGATCGCCTGACCTGACGCTACCGCGTGCGTCCAACGCTATCTTCTGGACTGACGCGGTCACAGATCGCTCTCACCGCTTCATTACCTTGCAAGTAATCGACGCCGATCACTGATGGGGTTTATTCATCTGACATCTCAGCAACTCGGAAAGGAGATGTCATCGAAATGGATAAACGAGATGTTCGAAACCAAGCCACGTTCACATCAGCGGGCGCAGGGGCAGGATCAGGTTCAGGATTGAGCGGCGCAGACGCCGAAGCGGTCTCCTCGGGAAGTGCGAGGCCCGGAGTTTCGACGAAGGCGATCAGCGTCACTGAGTTGATCGATCGCTACATCGCGATGTGGCACGAACCGAATGCCGAGCGCCGGCGCGCGATCATCGCGGAGCTCTGGGTCGCCGACTGCGCCGACATTATGCGGTCGCTCGACGCTCGCGGCTACGAGGCCATCGAAGGCAGAGTCACCCGCGCGCACGAGAAGTGGGTCAGAGATGCAGGATTTGCTTTCCGGCCGCGCGGCAAAATCGCCAGCCACCACAACGTGGTGAAATTCGGCTGGGAGATGGTGTCCGACGGTGGCCGCAAGACAGAAGGTGCCGGCTTTGATTTCTTTATTCTCGGCGAGGACGGGCGGATCCGTGTTGTCTACCAATTTGGCGATCCGCCGCAGCCGTCGGCTGAACTCAATCAGTTCGCGGATCGTTACGTCGCGCTTTGGAACGAGCCGGACGCTGGTCGCCGCCGGAGCGCCATCGCCGCGCTGTGGACGGAGGACGGGGCGTACATCGATCCGTCCCATGAAGATCGCGGCTATCACGAAATCGAGGCTGCGGTCGCCAAAGCCTACGACGAGTTCGTCGCGAAGGGGTTTGTGTTCAGGTCAGCGAACAATGCTGACAGTCATCACAATACCGTGCGATTCAATTGGGAGATGGTGCCGGCCGATGGCGGCCCGGTCGCGGCAGTCGGCTTCGATTTCATGGTGCTCGATGACGACGGCCGGATCCGGTCGGACTACCAGTTCATCGAGATGGAGCCAGCCGCCTGAAGCGTCGCATCGATGACGTACCGCTCGGGGCGCATCGGATTTTGCGCGATGCGCCCTGAGCATTTTCAATTACCTGGGAAGTAATGGCCCGGCGCATCGCCCGCTGGTAACGTCCTGGTCATGGAAGCACAGCGCAATGAGGCGGCGATCGAGCCCGCCGGAGCGGGACCGCTGCTACGGCGATGGCGGGAAGCACGGCACTTGAGCCAGCTCGACCTGGCGCTCGATGCGGAAGTATCCACGCGTCACATCAGCTTCCTGGAAACCGGCAGAGCGGCGCCAAGCAGGGAGATGCTACTCACGTTGTCGGATGTTCTCGATATGCCGCTGCGCGAGCGAAATTTTCTGCTTCTGGCCGCGGGCTTTGCGCCGGTTTACCGTGAGACCAGTCTGGATGATCCGCGGATGAGCCAGGTGCGCGCGGCGCTCGAAGTAGTCCTCAAGCAGCACGAGCCGCGCAGCGCGTTCGTTTTCGATCGGCACTGGAATCTCGTCATGGCCAACACCGCTTTCATCCGATTCTTCACCGCGGTGATAGGCAGGGAGCCCGCGGGGCTGTTGCCGCTGAAGGTATCGGCGCCGCCGCGGCTGAATCTCCTGCATCTCCTGTTCGATCCCAATGGTCTCCGCAAGGTCATCGTGAACTGGGAGCCCATCGCCAAGTCTCTCCTGAATCAGGCCTATCGCTGTGCGGCATGGGGCCGCGACGACACCATGCAGGAACTGATCGCGGCGCTGCTGACCTATCCCGGCGTTCCCGCACGCTGGCACGAGCCGGACCTCGAGACGTCGCAAGACCTCGTACTCCCGATGGAATTGAACATGGGCGGCGGCAGAACCGCGCGGATGTTTAGTACGGTCACGACATTATCAGCGCCGCAAGACGTTACGCTTCAGGAACTGCACATCGAGGCATTCTATCCAGCCGACCAAGCGAGCGAGTCGATGTCGTTCTACAGCTGAATCGGAATCAGCCTGATACCTGCATCAGAGCGGCGGGGTCCAGATGCGAGGCGGTCAGGTGTATCAGGCGACCCTCGTCGGGGGCCCGCTCGCGGAGCCAGCGCGCGACGATCGTCATCGCCTCGAGCTCGCCGCGTTCGACTGGGCGCTCGCGGTAGCGTTCGAAATTCGCGGCGATGAACGCCGAGATTTCGCTCGCGGCGGCGGGCGAATCGAGCTCGCGCGAAAGCGCCAATCGCCCTGACAATACAACATGCGCGATTGGTGGCTCGGGAGCGCTCGCGCATTCATCAACGTCCCCGGCGTCCGCGACACTTGCGCCGCCGGCAACGCTCGCGCCCTGCGCGGCTGCCGCGCCGGTGACGATCACCAGATTGTTCTCCGTAACGACCTGGCTCAGCCGGCTCGCGCGATTTGCCAGCGCCGCGAGCGCTTCGAGATCGCGGCGCCATCGCGCCGCTTCCTCGTAGCGCATCGCGGCCGCGGCCTGGTCTCGCGCGCGCGCCAGCTCGCCGAGCAGCGGTCCGCTGCGCCCGCGCAGATACGCTGCCGCGCGCCGCACCCGCTCGGCGTACGCGTCCGCGCCGACGCTCAGGTTGCACGGTGCGCTGCAGTGCCCCATCTGGCCGTAGATGCACGGCGAGAATTCCGGGTCCGGCGCGAGCTTGCCGGCGCAAGTCCTGAGCCCGAGGATCCGCGCCAGCGCGCGCACCGACTGATCCACGCCGCGCCGGCCGAGGAACGGCCCCAGATGCATCACGCCGCGCCGCGCATTCATCTTGCCCGCGGTCGTGACGCGCGGAAACTCGTCCATCATGTCGATCCTGACAAAGTAGGCGGGCGCGACAGCTTTAAGCATCCGGTTGTACGGCGGTTTGAGCTCGCGGATCAGCCGCGCCTCGAGCAGCGCCGCGTCGAGCGCCGAGCGCGTAGTGCGCGTATCGATCTTGTAAACGTGACTTACGAGGTCGGCGGTCTTGGCGTTGATTGCGCCGCCGCCGTTGAAGTAGGAGTTCACCCGATCCCGCAGCCGCCGCGCCTTGCCGACGTAGAGCAGGTCGCCGCGCTCGTTGCGCATCAGGTACACGCCGGGCGCGCGTGGAATCGCCGCGATCTCTTCGGGCGGGACGTGACGCTCGATACGGCGTCCGGCCGGGCCGCGCTGATGCTGATCGATCAGGCGGTCGAGGCGCGTCGTTCCCATCTTCATCGCGATGTCGATAAAGATGGAGAGAATCTCAGCCGCCATGCGCGCGTCACCGAGTCCACGATGCCGTCCGGCGGTCGAGAGCCCGAAATGATCGGCGATGAAGTCGAGGCGTCGGCGCTTGAGCGACGGTAGGTAGCGCCGCGCCATCCGTAGTGTGCACAGCACCGGATTTCCCAGGCCGATTCCGAAGATGCGGCGGAACTCGAAATCCAGGAACGAGCGATCGAACTGCGCGTTGTGCGCGACCATCACCGCGTCGCCGATGAACTCGCGAAACGCGGGCAGCACCTCCTCGATCGGCGGCGCGTCGACGAGCATCTCGTTGGTAATCGAAGTGAGCGAGGTGATGAAGCGCGAGATCTTCAAGTGCGGACGAACCAGGCTCTGAAAGGAGTCCGTGATGCGCTGCCCCACCATCCGATACGCGCCGATGTCGATTATCGTGCCCGGCCCGGCGCGCCCGCCGGTCGTTTCAAGATCGACCACGCAGAAACGCGCCTCGTCGAGCGGCACTCTGAGCGCCTCGCTTTTCCGCAGCGACCACAGCGCTGTGTCGGAATCGAAGACGAAATTCGGATCGCCCCCGAGCATCCCGCGAACGATGCGCGCGCCGAGTTCCGGATCCGAGCCGACACCGCTCAGCAGCAGTCCGACCAGCTCGTGAGCATCGGCACCCGCCGGACGCGAATCGAGAAACGCGAACAGCTTTTCCTTGGCTGTTGCGCCGGGATTGCGCGAATAAATCGAGCCGATATCTGCTGACTCCGCCACCTGCCCACCTGCCAGAATCAAGACACGATCTCCAATAGCAGAAGCGAAAGTCTGGCGGCAATCGGGCGAAAGATTAGCGTCAACGGTCATTAATAAGCTTAGGGACTATCCGCCTGCCTTGTGCGCGATGTGATACTCCTACTTAGGTGCCACCGAGACGCTCACAACTATGAAGCAGAATTCCTTGATTGCGAAGCCACCCCCACCGGCCCCGACTGAATTGAGCAGCGCGCTCGTGCGCTTCGTCACCACGCAATTGAAAAGTGCCGCCGATCCGGCGAAGGCGCCCGCGATGGCTGCATATATGAAGACCAAGCAGCCATTTTACGGCGTACCGACGCCCGAACGTGCAGAGATCATGCGCAAGACGCGAGACCGTTTCGCGCCACCCGATCAGCTCGCCTACGAGCAGGGGGTGATGGCGCTATGGCGGTTGCCGCATCGCGAGGAGCGCTACGCCGCGATCGCATACGCGCGGCAACATCCGCGCTTCATCGCGCCGGCGTCGATGCCGGTCTACGAGCGGATCATTCGCGAAGGCGCGTGGTGGGATTTCGTCGACGAGACCGCCGCGAACCTGGTCGGCATGGTCCTGCTCAAGCATCGCGGGGCGACCCGGCCGGTGCTCGACCGATGGATCGACGACAAAGACATGTGGATTCGCCGCACCGCGCTGATCGCGCATCTGCATCACAAGGAGCAGACCGACGCTGATCAGCTTTTCGATCATTGCCTGCGCCGCGCGCACGAGAAGGAATTTTTCATCCGCAAGGCGATTGGATGGGGGCTCCGCGAATACAGCAAGACCGATCCCAAGCGGGTCAGATTCTTCCTGAACAGAAATCGCGCGCGTCTTTCGCCGTTGAGCTTCAGCGAGGGCTCCAAAGTGCTGGAACGAGGCGGCATGATGGGCGCGGACGCGCGCTAGATTCATCCCGCGCCAGAAACGAATACTCGCAAAAGAAAGTCTCGCCGAAAGGAAATTTTTCACTGATGCGACACGGAACCGTTGTGATCGCCGTCGCGGCAATGACATTGCTATGCGCGGGAGCATCTGGCTCAGCTACATCCGGCGCCCGCGCCACGGACGCTCCACTCATGAGCACGATGCCGATTACGGCCGCGCTCATGGTGGGCGTTCGCCCTTCGTCCGGTCCGCTGATCCCGGTGATCGGCGATAGCACGGCGCACCTGGCTTACGAGTTGTACGTGACCAACTTCAGCACGAAACCAGTTCGCATCAACTCGCTCACGATTCGCGGCGCCGGTGGCGCCCCGTTCGAGTCGGCGGTCGCGGGCGACGAGCTCAAGTCGTGGTTCATCCGGGCGGGAACCAGCCGCCAGTCGCCGCGGGATCCGGTTCTGCCGGCGGGCGCCAGCGGAGTGATTTTTGTGTTTCTCAATTTTGCCGCGCGTGAAACGCCGGCGCGACTATCGAGTGCGATAGTGGTGGAGGCGGACGGCGATTCGAAGAGCACGCAGACCATCCCGCTCGACGACCTGGTTGTAGCGAAGACCGGCGCAGCCGTCATCGACTCGCCACTGGCGGGCGATCACTGGCAAGCCGCAAATGGCCCCTCGAACACCTCGTTACATCGGCGTGCGGTCATTGTCTTCAACGGCCAGCCGCGGGTGCCGGAACGGTACGCTATCGACTGGGTGAAGCTCGGCGACGACGGCAACACCTTCACCGGCGACGAGCACAAGAATTCCAGCTACCACTGTTATGACGTGCCGGTGACGGCAGCCGCGGACGGCCAAATCGTGAGCGCCTCGGATGGGATGCCGGAGAATGTTCCGCATTCCGACAAGATGGCGGTCGAGATGCGCGCCGACAATCTGGCCGGCAACAACATCGTGGAAGATATCGGCGGCGGGAACTACGTGGGGTATGCGCACTTGCGGCCCGGCACCATCACGGTCAAGCGGGGCGACAAAGTTAACGGCGGGCAGGTGCTCGGCAAACTGGGCAACACCGGCAATTCGACCGAACCGCATCTCCATCTTCAAATATGCAACGCGCCTTCGTTTCTGATGTGCGACGGCGTGCCGATGGAGTTCAAGCAGATGAGCGTCACCAAATACAAAATCGACAAACGCGGCGAGATGCCGATTCGACTGGTGGCAGGCGAGACTCAGGCGGTATCGGACCAGGAACCGATGGAAGATGAACTGGTGACGTTCCCTGCTTCGAACGTCGCGAAATGAAAATGACAAAGTGATGCGATCGCTGACGCGCGATCTTCGGAACCAGCGCGCGCCCGGTACTTGCGCTATAGCGCCGCGCGGCCGCGCGATCTAGAATCAGAATTCGGACAATAGAGGAATAGCAACCATGGAACGCGTCGAGCTGACCCGTGAATGCGAGGGCGTCCAGATCCCCGCCGGCACCAAAACTCCGCTCGAGAAAGGGCTGGAGGTCTTCATCACGCAAACGCTCGGCGGGACATTCACCGTGCAGGTTCCAGCATACGGCGGGCTGTTCCGAATCGCCGGCAAGGACGCCGACGCGCTCGGCAAAAAACCTGAGGAGGCCGGCGCGGTGGCGGCCGGCGGCAGCGATCTCGAATCGATGGTGTGGGAGCAGCTCAAGACCTGCTACGACCCCGAGATCCCGGTGAACATCGTCGACCTGGGCCTGGTCTACGCGATGCAGCTCAAGGATCAACCCGACCAGACGAAGAAGGTCGAGGTAAAGATGACGCTCACTGCGCAGGGATGCGGAATGGGCGCGTCGATCGCGATCGATGCGAAAAATAAGTTGATGTCGCTGCCCGGAGTGTCCGAGGCGGACGTCGAGCTGGTTTGGGATCCGCCATGGAATCCGCAAATGATCTCGCCCGAGGGCAAAGAGCGTTTGGGTCTCGACTGATAGACCGTCGCGTGGTCGTTGACGAGCGTCGTCGCATGTCGTCACAAGGCACGTCTTCCTGACGCGACGCGTTGACACGGATCATAGGCTCCGATAACTAGATTGGTTCTGACACAGTTATGTTTGCGATCGTAAAGACAGGCGGAAAACAGTACCGCGTCGGCGTCGGCGACCAAATCACGGTCGAGCGGCTGCCCGGCGAGGTCGGCGCGCAGATCTCGTTGAACGAGGTTCTCGCGCTCGGTGGCGAGATGCCCAAGGTCGGAGCGCCGACGGTTGCGGGAGCCGCGGTGCGCGCCAAGATTGTAGGTCAGCCGCGCGGCACCAAGGTTCTCGTCTTCAAAAAGAAGAAGCGCAAGAACTACCGCCGCAAGCGGGGCCATCGCCAGGAACTGACGCTGCTCAAGATCGAGGAGATTTCCGCTGGCGCCTAGCCCGCGCGATTCGCGAGTCTAATTTGGCGGCGCGTCGCGCCGCCTTTCAGAGGAGGCCGCCGTGGCGCATAAGAAAGGACAAGGCTCGACGCGCAACGGCCGCGACAGCCCGGGGCAGCGCCGCGGCATCAAGATTTACGCGGGCCAGTCGGTCAAGGCGGGCAACATCCTCGTGCGCCAATGCGGCACGCGGATTCATCCCGGCCGCAACGTCGGGATGGGCCGCGACTACACGATTTACGCCCGTATCGCCGGTGTGGTTAAGTACGAACCGCGCGGCGAGAAGCGGCAGGTGAGCGTCGAGCCGCTCCCGCCAGCATCCGACTCCGCCGGGGCATCCGGGTAGGACTTGTTTCGTCCGTAACTTGAAAGCCCCGCGGTGCGCCGTGGGGCTTTTGATTTCTTGACGCCGCAACTTTTGTCGACGCCGCAACTCTATTGAGATTGGCACGCGGCCACTTCGCCGCGGGAGGAAAATTCGATGCGACTAGGACTTATCTCCGGATACTCGGGCGCGCAGATGGGAATGCCGATGGAGCTGATCCTCGAGGCCGAGAAGGCCGGTTTCGATTCGGTGTGGACCGCCGAGGCCTACGGCTCCGACGCGATCGTGCCGCTGGCGTGGATTGCCGCGCTGACCAGGAAGATCCGCCTCGGTACCGGGATCATGCAGATGCCCGCGCGCACTCCTGCTGCGACTGCGATGACCGCGATGACGCTCGACGCGCTCTCCGGCGGCCGCTTCATCCTCGGCATCGGTCCCTCGGGACCGCAGGTGGTCGAGGGATGGCACGGCGTGCCCTACGGCAAACCGCTGCAGCGCACCCGCGAGTACATCGAGATCGTCCGCACCATTCTCGCGCGCGAAGTTCCGCTCGAGCATCAGGGCAAGGAATATCAGATTCCGTACACCGGCGTGGGCGCGAGCGGTCTTGGCAAACCACTCAAGAGCATCCTGCACGGCCGCACGGACATGCCCATCTACACGGCCTCGATCAGTCCCAAGGGCGTCGCGCTCGCCGCGGAGATTGCCGACGGCGTGATCCCGGTGTGGATGAGTCCCGAGCGCTGGGACATCTACGATGCGCCGCTCAAGGCCGGGTTCGCGAAGTCGGGCGGCAAGAAAAGTCTCGCCAACTTCGACGTAGCGCCATTCGTGAACTGCGTGATGGGTCCCGACGTCGAGAAGTGCCGGATGCCGGTGAAGGGGATGCTGGCGCTGTATATCGGCGGGATGGGCGCGCGGCAGAAAAATTTCTACAACGACTACGCCAAGCGCCTCGGCTACGAAGACACGGCGGTGAAAGTCCAGGACCTCTACCTGACCGGCAAGAAGGCCGAGGCGATGGCGCTGATTCCGGACAAGTTGGTCGACGAGGTCGCGCTGGTCGGCCCGCGTGAGCGAATCAAGGATCGGCTCGCGGCGTGGAAGGCCTCGCCGGTGAAAACGATGCTGATAAGCACCGGGAATATCGACACGGTCCGCGCGCTCGCCGACATGGCGCTCTAGGAACCGCGATGCCGCGTCCGGCTGCCGCGCACCGTATATTGAGTCCATCGCGATGCGATTTATCGATGAAGCCAGGGTCTTCGTGCACGCCGGCAAGGGCGGCGACGGCGCAATCGCGTTCCTGCGCGAAAAGTACCGGCCCTTCGGCGGCCCCGCGGGCGGCGACGGAGGACGCGGCGGCAGCGTAATTTTCGAAGTCGACGAGGGCATGTCGACGCTGCTCGACTTCAAGTATCAGCCGCGATTGATCGCGCGCGACGGCGAAGCCGGACGCGGCAAGCAGCAATACGGCCGCTCCGGCGACGATCTCATCGTGCGCGTGCCACCCGGCACCGTCGTCTTCCACGATGAATCCGGCGAGACGCTCGCCGATCTTGTGATGCCGGGCGCGCGCGCGACCATCGCGCAAGCCGGCGAAGGCGGTCGCGGCAACATGCATTTCGTTTCGTCTACAAGGCGCTCGCCGCGAATCGCGACGCCGGGAGGCGCCGGCGAGCAGCGCTGGGTGCGCCTTGAGCTTCGCCTCGTCGCGGAGGCGGGACTGGTCGGGCTTCCCAACGCGGGAAAATCGACGCTGCTCACCGCGCTCAGCGCCGCGCGCCCGAAAATCGCGTCCTATCCGTTCACCACGCTCGCGCCGAACATCGGCCGCGCGTTCGTCTCCAACGAGGAAAGCTTCACCGTCGCCGACATCCCCGGCTTGATCGAGGGGGCGCACCTCGGCCACGGCCTCGGCATCCGATTTCTCCGCCACCTCTCGCGCACCCGGCTGCTGGTTTATGTCCTCGATATTGCGGAGCATCCCGAGGAGGCGTTCAAAACCGTACGCCGCGAGATCGAGGCGTTCGATCCAGCGCTGGTCGAGCGCCGCGCAGTAATCGCGCTCAATAAAATCGATCTGGTCAGCGCCGAAGAGGCCGCGACCGCCGCGCGCGGGCTCCAGGAGCGCACCGGACTCGCCGTGTTCCCAATCTCCGCGGATCAGCACGAGGGTCTCGCGCCGCTGATGGGCGAGATCGCGCGGATGCTGCGCGAAATCGATCGCGCCGCCGCATGTCCCAGCTGACTTACAAGGCTACGCTCGCCGAGCACGCGCGCCGCGTCGTGATCAAAATCGGCAGCGCCGTGCTCTCCGACAGTGACGGGCTGCGCGCCGACGTAATCGAACGGCTTGCCGCCCAGGTCGCCGACGCGATTGGCGGCGGGCGCGAAATCGTGATGGTCTCCTCGGGCGCGATCGCCGCGGGACGCGCGCGCCTCGGCCCGCTGCGCGGCACCTCGATCGCAGAGCGCCAGGCCGCCGCCGCCGCCGGGCAGATCGAGCTGATGTCGGCGTGGTCGAAGGCGTTCGCGGCGCATGGACGCGTCGTCGCGCAGATCTTGCTGACTCATCAGGATCTCGCCGAGCGCCGCCGCCGGCTCAACGCGAGCCAGACCATCAACGCACTGCTCTCCGCCGGCGCGGTGCCGATCGTGAACGAGAACGACACCGTCGCGGTCGAGGAGATCCGCCTCGGTGACAACGACGTGCTCTCGTCGCTGGTCGCGACGCTGGTGCAGGCGCAGATGCTCATCATCCTGAGCGACGTCGCCGGCGTTTTGACCGGCGACCCGCGCCGGCGCGCCGATGCGCGGCTGGTCCCGGTAATCAGCGATCCAGAAGCCGGGATGCGCGGGTTGGTGGCCGAAAGTGCGGGACCGCTCGGCAGCGGCGGGATGGCGACCAAGCTCAAGGCGGCGCGCGAGGCTGCGCGCGCGGGAATCGCGGTGGTGATCGCGTCCGGCCGCGAGGACGGCGTAATCGCGGCGGCGCTCGACCCGGCGCGCGAATGCGGCACGCTGATCGTGCCGGCGGGCGCGCGCCTGCGCAGCCGCAAGCATTGGATCGCATTCGCGCTCAGGCCTGCGGGCGCGCTTGGGGTCGACCGTGGCGCCGCCGATGCGCTGCGGACCAAGGGCAAGAGCCTGCTGCCCTCGGGAATCCGCGAGGTCCGCGGCGACTTCGGCGGCGGCGATTGCGTGAGCCTGGTCGATCCCGAGGGCGTCGAGTTCGGCCGCGGCCTGGTAAATTACCCAGCCATCGATGTGCTAAAACTCAAAGGGCGCCGCTCCAGCGAAATCTCGAGCGTGCTCGGCTACAAGGTTGCCGACGAGATCATCCATCGCGACAACTTCGTGCTGCTCAAGGAACGCGGATGAGTATCGAAACTGAAATAGTAACGGCGCTCGGGAACGCGCGCACGGCAGCGAAATCGCTCGCACTCGCGACGACTGCGCAGAAGAACGCGGTGCTGAGCAGTCTTGCGAGCACGATTCGCCGGTCGGGCGACGCGATCCTCGCGGCCAACGCAAAGGACCTGCAGCGCGCCCGTGACGACGGCCGCACCGGCGCGTTCGTGGACCGGCTTACGCTCGACAAGCCGCGAATCGAAGCGATGGCGCGATCGGTGGACGAGGTCACGGCGCTCCAGGATCCGGTCGGCGAGGTGGTGGCGTCGTGGCGGCGTCCTAACGGGCTCGAAATCAGCAAGGTCCGCGTTCCGATCGGTCTCATCGCCATCATCTACGAGTCGCGGCCCAACGTCACCGTCGACGGCGCCGTGCTTGCGATCAAGGCGGGCAATGCAGTCGTGCTCCGCGGCGGCAAGGAGGCACTCGCGAGCAACGCGCGTCTGGCCGACCTCGTCACTGCGGCGCTCAGGAGTTCGGGTTTGAATCCCGATGCGGCGCTGTTCGTCAATAATCCCGATCGCGACATCGTCCAGATCCTGAAGCGGCATCCGGAGCTTATCGATCTGATAATCCCGCGCGGCGGCAAGGCGCTCAAAGAAGCGCTGGCCAATTCGGCGGTGCCGCTGTTGCCGCACTTCGACGGGATTTGCCAAACCTACGTCGATCGCTCGGCGGATCTGAAGATGGCGCAGGAAATCGTATTCAACGCCAAGGTGAGCCGCCCGGCAGTATGCAACTCGATGGAAAATCTGCTGGTCCACGCCGACGTCGCGGAACAATTTCTGCCTGCGATAGCGGTGCGGCTCACTGCCGCCGGCGTCGAGCTGCGCGGATGCGAGCAGACGCGCAAAATCGTTCCGCATGTGCGCCCCGCGACGGCCGAGGACTGGGACACCGAGTATCTCGACCTGATCCTGTCGATCAAGATCGTCGCTTCGATCGACGAGGCTGTTGAGTTCATCGCGCGCCACGGAACGCATCTCGCCGACTCGATCGTGACCGAGGACCGCGACGCCGCAATACGCTTTGAACGTGAAGTCGATTCCGCTACCGTTTACGTTAATGCGTCGACGCGCTTCACCGACGGTTTCGAATTCGGCTTCGGCACCGAAACCGGAATTTCCACCAACCGGCTTCACGCGCGAGGCCCCATGGGGCTCAGCGAGTTGTGCACCTACAAGTACGTGGTCCGCGGAACGGGGCAGGTACGATGACCAATCTCCCGGCGTAAAGAGTCCGATCGCGAGGCTGCGGGCGTGAAGCGGGCATCATCAGGGCGCAGCGGGCAATGCGGGTAGGTCTGTTCGGCGGAAGTTTCAACCCGATTCATTTCGGCCACTTGCGCGCGGCCGAAGAGGATCGTGAGGCGCTCGGCCTTGATCTCGTCTACTTCATCGCTGCAGGGTCGCCGCCGCATAAGGCCCAGGGCGACCTTGCACCGGCGGAGCATAGGCTCCAAATGGTGCGCCTGGCGACCAAGGGCAATCGCCACTTCATGGCTTCCGACGTCGAGGTGCGCCGCGGCGGCCGATCCTATTCGATCGAGACGGTGCGCTACTTTCTGGGTACGCTGCGCCAGCCCGCAGCGCTCTACCTCCTGATGGGCGCGGACCAGTTTGCGGAGCTCGAGACCTGGAGGGACGCCGCCGAGATCGTGCGGATCTGCAATCTCGCCGTTCACACGCGCCTCGCCGCCGAGCAGCCGGAGTTGCATCGCGTTTCCGTTGCCGTACTTGAGCGCTTTGGTTACATTAAGGATGACGATCATTACGTGCATCCGAGCGGCAACACGCTTTCCTTCCTGGCAACAACTCACTTTCCAATTTCGGCCACGGACATCCGCCGCAAGCTTCAGCGCGGCGAGTCGATCAATTACCTGGTGCCTGGCGACGTGGCCGACTACATCCAGCGCCATTCTCTCTATTGAGGAAGTCAGAGCCATTCTCTCTATTGAGAAGTCAGAACTGAGATCGCGTAGTTCATCGGCGTCGGCGTCAGCATTGATGCTCGAGGCCCATGCGGCATTCGCAGGCCGCGGGAGTGCGATGCGTTGACCGCGCTGGAGAAGGCCTTCGCCGCGGCCGAGGCGGCGCTGGAGAGAAAGGCCTACGACCTGGACGTGCTCCAGGTCGAACATCTGAGCTCGATTGCGGACTATTTCCTGGTGATGACCGGACGCTCCGACGTCCAGGTGCAGGCAATTGCGCGCGGCGTCGAAGAGCGGATGGCTCGCGAGGGGAAGCGGCCGCTATCGCTTGAGGGCGTCAACCACGCGCACTGGATCGTGCTCGACTACGATGACGTGGTGATTCACGTTTTCTACGAGCCGGCGCGCGAGTTCTACCGGCTCGAGACCAACTGGCTCGACGCGCGCAAAGTGGAGTTGCCCGAGCCGTTCCGCACCCAGGCCGAAGGTCTCAGGCTCCGCGCGCTCGGGTGAACCGGTCGTCGATCAGATAGCGCCGACTAGTGGTGGCGGAACAGGTGCGTGATTGCGACCAGCACCACCGCGCCAACCACCGCCATCGCAAGGAAGCCGGTCGTGCCGAATGCCACGATTCCGAGCGCCCCGAAAATCCAGCGTCCGATGATCGCGCCGACCAATCCGAGCAGGATGTCGGCGAAAAAGCCGTAGCCGCTGCCGCGCATCAGCAGCCCCGTCAACCATCCTGCGATAAGTCCGATTATGATGGTGCCGATCATCGGTGCCTCCCTCAAGTGTTCTCAGCGCGGATTCAATATTACGGAACACTACCGAAGTCGTGCGCGCTCAGCAGCCGGGTGCGTGATGAATTTTGTTGCGCGTGAACGCGAGCGTTTGCAGCTCTTCCGCGAGCTCGATGGTGCGCATACGCGCCGCGCGCGCCAACTTCTGCGCCTCGTCGCCGGTCGCCAGCAGTGCCAGGAACTTGAGCCCCAGCTCGTGATGGAATTGTTCATCGGGCTGGATGACGTCGCGATAGAGGCGCGCGGTCTCGTGGTCGCACGAGCGCTCGCATAGCTCGATGAACTGCGCGTTCTTGACCACCGCGATCGCCTCGCGGGTGAACTGCCCGGCCGCGACGCGCTCGACGTCGGTCTCGAGGGCGCTCAGGTACTGAAAGAGCGGGCTGGTTCCGGCCTCGAGCGGATCGAAACCGTCGAGATTGTCGCCAAGTTCGTGGAGCCGCTCTTCGATCAGGCGATAGTGCTTCGCCTCGTCGCCCGCCTGCCGCGCGAGCGCGAGCTTCAATTGCGTGTCGCGCGCCGAGTGCATCCAGAGCGCCGCGATCTCGCTCGCCTCGATTTCGTTTTTGAGCGCGATGCGTAGCAGTTTGCGGGGACTCAGGTCGCCGCCGCTTTCTGCAATCAGCGACGCGGCAGGCGCAAGCCGGCGCAGGATCGATTGATTGTCGGAAATCAGCTCGTTTACGAACGCCGCGGCGTCCATTGGCTCGAGCTCGCAGGTATCACTTCTTCTGTTCCATCGGAGCGCCACAGCACTTGAGCGCGCCGGTGCCGCCCTTGGTGACGATAACCTGCGAGCCGCATTTGCCGCAGATGTAGACCTTGCCAAGCTGGTTAGCCATCGTGGGAACCCATTCCTTCCGGATTATCTGGTTGTTCAGGCGCCGCGGAAGAGCGGTTTGCGTTTCTCCAGAAACGCTTTCACGCCCTCGGCGCGGTCGGCTGTCGTTTGTAGCAGGGCATAGAGATCTTCCTCAAGCCTCACGCCCTGCTCCAAAGTCATATCATAGCCTTTCAGGACCGCGTCTTTAACGAGACGCGCCGCGAGCGGGCCGCGCGAGAGGATAGCCTGCGCCACCCTGCCCGCGGTGCCCGCGAGTTCTCTTCGCGAACCGGCCAGGTAGGTCACGAGCCCGATTCGCATCGCTTCGCGCCCGTCGATCGCCGCACCGGTGAGAAGCATGCGGAGCGCGTTGCTCGCGCCCGCCAACCGGGGCAAGCGCTGGGTCGCGCCAAAATGTGGCATCACAGCGCGGCTGAGATCGGTGATTGCTAAGCGCGCCGACGCGATCGCGACACGGATATCGGCAGCCATCGCGAGCTCCAGGCCCGCGTCGATCGCGTCACCGTTGAGGATCGCCACCGTCGGCTTCGAAATCACCGCGAGCGATTCGACCAGCCGCGAATCGACGTCCGCCTCGAAGCCGGTGCAGAACGCGGCGCCCGAGCCGGTGATCGCGAGCATCCGCGCCGTGCCGTCGTCCTCGACCTGCTCGAAGAGTTCCATCAGCCGCGACCCTATCGCGCGAGTAATGCGAGCGGGTGCGCCCGGAAATCGAATCGTTGCGGTCACGCATCCCGCAGCGCTGGTCACGTCGACCGCGCCGCCGGCGCTGGCACGGGCAGCGGCGCGCGCGCGTGGTTTAGCGGGAGGCGAGGATCTTTTCGGGCGCCGGGGCGTCGGATACTCCGTACTCTGTCGCGCAGGTCTTCTCTGCTTGCTCCGCAGGTCCTGCTATTTACCGCGCAGGTCCTTGCGGAGAATTTTGCCGAGCGGGTTCTTGGGCAGCGCGTCCATAAATTCGATCGCCTCGGGGCGCTTGAAGCTCGAGAGCCGCCCGCGGCAGAACTCCGCGAGCTCGGCCTGGGTAACCTTCGCGCTCGCGCGTGGCACCACGAACGCTTTTACCGTCTGGCCCCATTCGACCGACGGCATCCCGACCACCGCGCATTCGTCGACCGCGGGATGACTCATCAGAACCGCCTCGATTTCCGCGGGCGCGATATTTTCGCCGCCGCGAATGATCATGTCGTCCTTGCGCCCCGCGAAGAAGACGTAGCCCTCGCCGTCGACCCATCCAAGGTCCCCGGTCGCGCGCCATCCATCGGGCAGCGCGGCGTCGTCCTCGCGCCCCGCGTAGCCTTTCATGACTCGCTGCGAGCGGATCACGATCTCGCCGACCTGCCCGTGTCCCACAAACTTGCCGTCGTCGTCGCGGACCCGAATCTCGACGTCGGGCAGCGGCTTGCCTATCGAGTTGAGGCGCTTGAGCTTAACTTCGATCTGAGCGGGCGTGCCGGTCATCCGATGGTCGTCGGGACCAAGTATCGTGAGCGATGAAGTGGTTTCGGTCTGGCCATAGGCGTTGACGAAGCCGACGGTTTTCGGGAACGCCTCGATCGCGCGGCGGATCACCTGGATCGGCATCGCCGCCCCGCCATACGCGAGATTCTGCAAAGTCGAAAAATCGGTCTTGCCGAACTCCGGCGCGTCGAGCAGTTGCTTCATCATCGTGGGCACGACGAAGGCATGGGTGACGCGCTCGCGCGCGACCAGGGCGAGCCACTCGCTGGCGTCGAACTGCGGCATCACGATGACCTTGCGGCCGGTCCACAGGTTGGTCATGTACGAGGTGGTTCCGGCGATATGGTAAAACGGCACGCACACCAGCGCGACGCCGCGATCGGAACCGTCGGCCATCTCGACGTTGCCGGTCACATACGCGGTGAAATCACGGAAGCGCAGCATCACACCTTTGGGCAGCGAGGTGGTGCCGCTGGTGTACATCAGAATCGAGACGTCCTCCTCGTCGACGTCGGCCTCGCTCTCGTCGGGTTCCGCCTTGCACGCGAGATCGAGCAGCCGCGGCATCCCGGCCGCGCCCTCGCCCATCGCGACCACCTGGCTGGTCTTGAGCTGCGGGCGGATCTTGCCGACCAGATCGAGATAGCGATCGCCGGTGAGCAGCACCCTGGTGTTGGCGGTATTTATCATGTACTCGAGCTCGGCGTCCTTCGCGCGGTAGTTGAGCGGCAGGAAAGTGAGCCCCGCTTTCGCCGCGGCGTAGTAGCTCGCGATATAGAGGTCGGAATTGGTATCGAGTGCGGCTACCACGTCGCGCGGCTTGAGCCCGAGCTGTTTGAAGACGGCGCACAAGCGCGCGATCCGATCATTCAGATCGGCGTAGGTGAGCCGGCGCTCGCCGAACACCACGATCTCCTGATCGGGCATGATCGACGACGGGATGGTTACGAAATTAACCGTGTTCACGAAGCGCGTTCCTCCCGGCGGACGCTCTCGCCCGCGCGGCGCACGGCTCGAGCGCGATACCGCCGGCGCAATTCGCGCCCGCTCAAGTCAGCGCGAGCCGTCTCGCGAGCCGCCGTTCAAGTTCGAGTCCCTGCTGCAGCGGCAGATCGAGTCCGCCCCACACTGCGAGCTTCACCAGCGCGGACTGCGCACGGGGAAGACGGCCAATTTCGCGCGCCAGTTTGAGCGCGCGGCGGTCGAGTTCCGCCAGCGGGACTATGTCGGCGACCAAACCTACAAGTAACCCTTCGTGGGCGTCAATCCAACGGCCCGTGATGCACCAGTCGAGCGCGCGGCCGAGTCCCAGGCGGCGCGCCGCGGTCTGCGTGCCCGCCACACCGGGAATCATGCCGGCACCGGTCTCGGGGAAGCAGAGCTTGGTGTCGTCGGCGGCTATCGCGAGATCGCATAGCAGCGCTATCTCGAGACCGCCGCCGACGGTGTAGCCGTGAATCGCCGCGATGGTCGGAATCGGCAGCGCCTTCAGCCGGCCCCATACGTCGCGGCGGAAGCGGACCCATCGCGCGACGAGCGGCGACGGCGCCATCCCGAATTCAGTCAGATCACCGCCGGTCGAGAACGCCGCGCCCGCACCCGCGAGCACCATCGCGCGAACCTCGTCGTCGTCGTGAATCGCGCTCAGGACCTCGAACAGGTCGTCGCGCATCGCCATGTTGTAGGCGTTGAACTGCGCCGGACGATTCAGCGTGACCCACGCAATCGCGCCGCGCTTCTCGTAGAGGACGGTGGCGGAGTCGGGCGCCGCCGCCATCAGGGGGTTTGCAGATCGGCGCTGTCGCTGCTCGCGATCGCGGGCCGGCCGCGCTCATAGACCACGCGCCCGTCGACGATGGTGACCTCAACCGCGAGGTTCGCGATTTCGCTCGGCCGGAGCGTGAACGGATCCTTCGCCAGTACGACCAAGTCGGCGAGCCGGCCCGCTTCGAGGTCACCCGCGTCCAGGCGCATCAGGCGCGCCGCGCTCCGCGTGAACAGCGTGAAGGACTGCTCGGTGCCCAGCGCCTCCTCGGGCGCGAGCTGGATACCGTCAACGGTGGTGCGCGAGATGGCGGCCGCGATTGCGGCCAGCGGCTTTGCCGGCGTAACCGGCGCGTCGGTCGCACCGGCCAGCTTGACGCCCGCGCGGCTGAGACTCTTCGCGCGATAGAGATGCGGTATCAGGCCCGGCTCCTGGACATACTTCGCGCCGCGATAGTGGATGAATCCGGGATTGGTGACCACCCACGCGCCGAGCGCGAAAATCCTGTCGATGTAGTTGGGCGGAATCATTCCACCGTGCTCGATCCGAAACGCGGGGAGTGCGTCGGGAGCGCCGGCGTATTCGCTCTTCGCAACTTCAATCGCGGCCAGCGCGTGCTCGAGCTCCTCGACCTCGGTCACGTGGAACGCGCAATCCAGTCCGAGCTCGACCGCGAGATTCACCCGCCGCGAGAGATCGGGCAAGTCGCAATCCGCACTCAACATGAATTTCGCCGCGACCACTCCGACGCCCGCCGATTGCGCGGCTTCGCCCGCCTGCCTTGCGGATTGAAGGTGAGCTGCGCCGATCATCACGCCGATGCGCTGGCAGATAGAACCCGACATCGCGAGGCGCGCGAACAGGGCGACGTCCTCGGCGTTGTTGCGCACGGTCGCATCGGTGAACGCGGTGACTCCCGCGGCGGCAAGCTCACGGCTGAGCGAGCGCGCCCGCGACTCGGTCTCCGCCTTGGTCACGCGCGGCAGATGCTCGGCGAGCCATTCCTCCATTCCGATGACGAGACCGCTCAGCTTGCCCGACGCATCGCGCATCAGGTTCGCGCCGACGGGCGGCTCGAAACCGGGCGCCTCGAGTCCGAGCAAAGCGATCGCTCGCGAGTTGAGCCACGACGCGTGCAGCGTCTGATGGCGCAGGCGGAGCGGATTCTTGGGCACGCCCAGATCGAGTTCCGCGCGCGTCGGGCCGCGCTTCTCGATGAGCAGCGACTCGTCGCATCCGAACGCGCGGATCCAGTTGCCGGGCGGCGTCCTGCCAGCCGCGAGGCGGAGATCCGCGAGCAGATCGCCAAGTGTGCGGCATCGATAGAGCGCGAGACCCGTCACCGCCGCGGCCGCCTCGAGATAGTGCAGATGCGAGTCGATGAAGCCGGGAACCACCGTGCGGCCGGCCAGCTTGAGCAGATGGGTTCGCGGCCCCACCAGCGCCTTCAGATCGGCGAACGGACCGTGCGCGAGAATCCGTCCCGCGCCAATCGCGATCGAATCACTCAGGGGATGGCCCAGGATGATTCCCTCGTGGAGGACCAGATCGGATTTCACCGGCGGAGTTGCCACCATCGATCCTATGCGGCGCCGGCGCGCGCGCCGCGGCTCAAGTCATCTCAGTCGGAGGACGGCAGCGGCTTCGCTTCCTTGATCTTCATCGCGCCCGTGCAACATTCGATCTCGCCGCTGCCGGCCTTGTTGCACAGCACCTCGGTGCCGCAGGTTTCGCACTGGTAACGTTTGCCCAATGTGTTGGCCATTTTTTTTCACTCCCTAAGAGCGACCAGGTTGACAGCCATTTTGATTTGCCGTCGAAATTAAAGGATCACTTTAACTAGTCGCTCTCTAAGTACCTTTATTTGAATGGTAATTCGCTGACTTGCCCTTCGATCTCCACCGGATTTTCGCCCGCCGCGACAATCGTGACTGTCGCCCCTGTCGCCCACGCCGCCTGCTGCACGATCGCTAGGCCGATTGCGCCGAATCGCGGCGACCTCGCGACGCTGCTCACCACGCCGACTTCCTTGCCGCCTAGTTTGATCTTCGCCCCGACCCCTGGCAGGCGCTCGCCGCCGAATCTGATCCCGACGAGCCGCTTCTTAAGCCCCCCGCGCGCCGTCGCCCGCTCGATCGTTTCCTGCCCGAGGTAGCATCCCTTGCTGAATGAGATCGCGCGCTCCATCCGTGCTTCGAGCGCGATCGTCTTCTCGCCGGTGTCGACGCCGACCCGTGCGATGCCATTTTCGATTCGAATCGTCTCGAGCACGTCGACGCCGATCGCGCCTGCGCCCGGCACCGCCGCAATCAGTTTCGCGATGATGCTTTCCACTTTCGACGCCGGCGCGAGAATCGAATACGCCGGTGCGCCGAAGCGCGGGAGATTCGCGATCATCAGGTCGCCTGCCGAGGCGTGCCGCCATTCTTCGAGCGCCGCGCAAGCGCTGCCGTCGGCCGCGCCGCTCGCGACCGCCCCGGCGATCGCGTCGCGCCCGCGAGCACCCTCGACCTCGATCACCGTCAGCGGGTCGCCCTCTTCCAGTTCAAACTCGACGTCGTCGGCGACCAGCAGGCGCTCGAGATGCGCGCGCACGCGCGTCCACAGCGCGCTCTCGATCTCGAGCAGAATCGCGCCGGGCGTTATCCACAGGAAGCAGTCCGCGATCACGTGCGCGTGCTCGGTGAGAAACAGCGCGGGGACCACCGTCCCCGGCGCGGCGCCCACGACGTCGTTGCTGCACATCCCGTGCAGGAACGACGCGCGGTCGTCGCCGGCGACGCGGACCACGATTCTGCCGTCGAGCGCGCGCACGCCCGCGCTGCGCGTGGCGGCCTCATAGCCGGCGCTCGCGCCGCGAGCGGACGCTGCCGCCGCGCGCGGAGCTTCATCGCGCGGTTGAGAAGTGTTCAAAGAAGCGAACCCCACGGTAAGTTTTGTATCAGCAAGTCCATCCCAACACACGAGGGTAAAGTAGAATTTACTAACAGGTTGCTAACTCGCATCGAATTGCACGCATGTCCCGCGCCGCCCGCGACGCGGGCCCCACGCCGGGGCCCAAGTCTTTCGCGGTTCTGTTATGAAGGACAATAGGATTATAATTCCATTCAGCCGGAGGAGCCAAAGCATGGGCGCATTCATTCTTGGATTGATAATCGGAGCGCTCTGTATGCTCGCGCTCGTTATCTACAACGAAGGCGAGCTGTTTCTTAAGCTCGGCCGCCGGATCAAACAGACCGCCGAACGCTATCGGCAATCTTCGCAGGGACAACCTTAGCGGGGATTCGTTCAGGAGCACGAAGTAGTGGCTCTATCGACGAGAGCGCGTCCGCTGCTGGTCCGCCCGCTGCTGTTAGTGGGGCTCGCGACGCTGTGGATACTATGCGCCCGAGGCGCGCTTGGTGCGGACGAGCTCCCGTCCAAGACCACGCAGCTCAGCGACAGCGCGTTCGCGATGCTCAATGCGGTAAATGCCGGCGCCGAGAAGGACGACCCGATGCTCGCGCCGGTCGCGAGTCTCGCCGGTGACGCGCAGACGCTGGCCTCCGCGGTGCAAGGCGGGGATCTCAAAGTAGCAAGTCACGCGATGGCGGCGATTGACGCCGACGAGAAATCGATCGACGAAGTGGCGGCGAAAAATGCGGGCAAGTTGAACGCGTCGCAATGGAACGGGGTCAAAGGCCAGATCGCGGCGCTGGAAAAGGAAATTCCTCCAGTCGCAGGCCCGGCCGGACCGAGCATCCCCGCCGCCGCGACCGGCCCCGCTCCGGCCGCCGCGGAGGACAGCCCCGCCGCGCAGCCCGACGCACCCAGGGTCTTGATTTCCTCGCGCGTCTTCTCGGACTCCCGGATACATCTGCACGGCTTCTTCGAAGGGACCGATCTCAAGTCAGCGGGAATCTTCGACGGCGACGAGTTGCGCAAGGCGATTGCGATTGGCCACGAGAGCGGTTCGCAACGGGTAAATTTTGATTTCACGATCGAGGAGCCGCCGCCCGGAGAGTCGATTCGCGTCTTCGACAACTCGGGGCGCTCGGCGCAGGCGATGGTCGTCACGGACACACCGATGTCGGTGTCGTCGGCGGTGGGTCCGGGACGCGACAAGATGATCGAGCTCGGCGGCGGCATGACCGACGATTCGGTCGCCTCGGCGGAGCCCGCGCCGGCGCCGCTTCCAGAGCCGGAATCGCATAACAACACCGCCGAGATTCCTACCGAGACCCCGGACGGATCAACCGTGCCGCCGCGGCGCTTCCCGGGCGGAGTCGGGCGGCTCACCAACGTCCAGATAAACGTGCTCGGGGTGGTTCCGTCGATATCCGCGCCGGGCAGCTATGAAGTCGTCGGCCAGATTTCCGGCGCCGGTGTGCGCCGCGCCGGGGTTTACCTGGGCGGCCGCCTGGTCAAGACAATTCCGATCACGCTCGGCAGCTACAGTTCCTTCGACGTATCGTTCCCGATGCGCTCCGGCGCCGGCGCGGCGACGATCCGCGCCTACGGCTTGGGCAGCGACTTCGTCGAAGCGTCGATCGAGACCGCCGACAACGGCATGACCCAGTTCGACAGCAGCACCACGACCACCACCAACTATCCGACCGCTTATCCGTCCTACTACGGCGCGACTCCCTACGGAGCAAATCCCTACGCGCAGGCTTATCCAAATCCTTACGCGCCAAATCCGTACGGCGCCGCAGTCACGCCGTACGGCACGGTCGTGACGCCGTATGGCGCCGCGGTGCCGTATGGCGCCGCGAATCCATATGGGATCAATCCCTACGCGCCGCGTCCATATCCTTACGGCTACCCGCCATACGCCGCTCCGCCGACCGCGCCCGCCACGCCGTGGTGGAAAAAAGTGTTCTGAGCGGGACCTCGGGCTAGCGAAACCCCTCACGGGTTTCGCGGCTTCCTGGACAAGATGCGCGCTCCGCGCTTTTGGAACGGTGAGAGGGATCACCAGCGCTGCGCGAAGTGGGAAGTTTCCGTTCTGAATCCCAGTCTCTATTTTCGGCGCGGAAGACAAGATGGTCGATGTGGGCGGTTTCAAACTTCGCTTGACCTGCGCGAGAAGGCGAACCGTGTGTGATTCTCATCAGCGGAAGCGGCTCAGTGACGCGCGGCGTTGTTTGGTGGCCCGTCAGAAGATTTGAAAGTCCCCGAAACAGCGCTCCAACGTAAGCGGCCGAAAGCCGTAGTGATAAAGCGTAGCCTTCACGGGTTGCTTAAAGAGATCTCCACGATTGCGGCGGTTCGACCATATGTGGTTTTCCCAGTAAATGTTGCGATCCACGTAGTAGGGTATAGAGATAACGAGCTTGGTGTCGCCTGGATAAATCTGTTGTTCGCTGTTGCGAGATGAAACGCGAAAAAAAACGTCATCTCGAGTGCTCTTTTCTTGGACGTACGACCGTTGTGCCTCTGGGCTGGATACGACCAGCGCCGGCATCACGAGATCGATGTGGTAGGCACCGAGCGGCTCGGTGCCGCGGTTTGTCAGAGTAACTTGAAGGCGATAGTCGTGACGCTCGCTCGTAATTTGCTTCTTCGCATAGGAGATATCGATCTCGGCGGACAAATCAGATGGCTGTGGTGCCGCTCTCCCCTCCAGCTCAGCGAGCGTAAACGCCTCCGCGTTGGCCTTCCACTCTCTGAGAACTTCGGCCGAATAACGCTCCGGGTCGTTATCGATCAGTTTTGCGCAATTCTGGCACAGCCAGATCCCGTTTTCAGCGGATTCGCGCTGCTGCGATGACAGCGAAAGATCGTAGCGAGGGCCGCCGGACGAAGCGGCCGTAATGTGAGCGCCGACCCCGATGTTGATGATGTGCGGTGATTCCGTTCTGGGTCCCGTTGTGAGCTTTCGACAGATCAGGTTCGAGCACCTGACGCCAACGCGCATCGCCAAGCGGTCCCGGGTCTGCCTCGAAAAATCATCTCGATCCATGTTCAACCGTCTGCCACCTAGTGCCGTTAACCAGCCCGCACCGACCTTAACGCCGAATTGCATCCGGCGCTCTATCCAAATGCAATGCTATTGCAAGATCCAAATGCTGTCGACGTGGGGTCGGTTGTAGGACATGAAAATCCTGATCACCGTCGCAACCGGCTATATTGGCGGGGCCGTTGCGCGAGCGCTTCGTAAGGACGGGCACGCCGTAAGCGGTTTGGCTCGTTCCGAAGACTCGGCCGCGCGTCTGACGATTTTGTTGCAATGGACAGTCAACGGAAATTCTGCTTAAAATAAGCGGGGTTTCCGATGAAGACGCCGAAAGCGACGAACCAGCCAGCCAATGCAGCCCTGCTTATGAGCGAGGCGCATCGTGAGCCTCGTCGCGAATCAAGGGGCGCGCTTTGATGCGCTCGCGTACTTTAATGCGGTCCTGGACGAACCGTGCAAGCCTGTCGAAGATCGGCGCTTCGTGTGTGCTGTAATGCGCGGTTATTTTGACGAGAGCGGCACTCACGAAAATCGAAGTCGCGTCACTACACTTGCGGGCTACGTAGCAACCAAAGAGCAATGGCAGCGATTGATACCGCTGTGGGAAGAAACGCTTAAGACGGATTGTGAAGGTCTGGAAGCCTTCCACTCGGCGGATTTCAATCACTATGCTCGCCAACACAAATGGTCCGATGAAAAGCGGAACCAAATCATCGCTAAGCTGGCGGGTATTGCCAATGAGAATATCTGGCGCGGGTTTTCAGGTTCAGTCGTAGTCGCCGATTACAATCAATTACCGGAATGGGTCTGCAAAAAAATCGGCGGGCGCTGGCATTTTTGTTTTGCCGTAGCGATGCACCTGCTTCGGGTACGCAGTGAATTCTTAATCACACACGAACCGATGGTTTTGGTTTTCCATCGGAAGGATCACGTCATTGGTCGAGCAGTAGATGACTTCAATGATATTCTAGCGGGCAACCCAAACAAGTTTGGACCGTTATGGTTCGATTCGGTGGAGAATGCTCCGCTGTTACAGGTGGCAGATTTGTTGGTCTATGAAATGAAT
>DATDGX010000093.1:0-8049 GCA_036521875.1 Binataceae bacterium (SeqCode) | reverse complement strand
TCTGGTTCGCCGTAAGTGGATTTCGCATAAGGAACTCGAGCGGTAAATCGAGCGGCAAGAAGACGATTAAGAAAACGCCCATGCGCAGCAGTGTTATGCTGCCAAGGGCTCGATGAAATATTCGCAGGCCAGGCTTCATCGATCCACGAGCTCGAGCGTAGCGACGCGGCGGAACTTCATGCGCTCGGTCTAGCATAGAGCCTTGGAAAGCAACACGCCGCACGCCACCAGGTTATCGTCCCCACTGACAGCTAGTTAGCGGGGCAATCGGCTCCTCCCTCTCCGCCGGCGACAACGGAGTCGGCTTCTTGCGTGATCCTTGGGTCCAGTGCTGGCACCTGACGGTTGACGGGCGGGGCTGCGCGCGTAACGATGAAACCGATGCGGCTCTTCAAAATCGTGATCGCGGCCGTAGCGCTGGCCACCAGCGCCGTGCTGCTGTGGTCCGCTTCCGGCTCGGATTGCCGGATGGTCGTCTCCGGCGCAAGTGGCGTGTTGCAGTTCGACTCCGCCAGCCTTCCCGCGGGACAAGCGCAATCCTACTGCTACACCGACGACGCGGGCCGCAAGCTCCGCTTCATTCTCGCGCGCGGTAGCGACGGCCAGGTCCGATCGGTCTTCGACGCGTGCCGCCAGTGCTACGTCTATCATCGCGGCTTTCGGGTCGCGGCCGGCGAGCTCATCTGCCGCGTCTGCGGCAATCATTACCCGATCGATCACATGATGACCGGCAAAGCCTCCTGCGTCCCGGAGAATCTACCCCATCAGGAATTCGGGCAATCGGTCCGCATCAAAATCTCCGATTTGAAATCCGGCCGCGCACTCTTCTAACTGCGCGCGCTCTTCTAGCTGCGATCGATCTTTTAGCTGCGAGATGACTGCGAACCACCTTTGCCGCTGCCGCGAAATGCCGCTCCTCATCCAGCCTGACCCTCGAGCATCGCTGTCCGTGACCCCGAAGCGATTTTCCGCCGCCGCGACCGCCTTCGTTGCATTGATCATCACGCTGGCCGCAACTTTCGCGCTCGCCGCATGCCACGGCGCGGAGGCCAAGGGTTCCTATCCGGCTGCCAACACCAACGATTGCCTGCCAAGCGTCACGCTCGTCGATCAACACGGCCACTCCATCTCGCTCGCCTCGCTCAAGGGCCAACCGATACTGGTCGATTTCATTTACACGTCATGCGCGTCGACCTGCCCGATGCTCACGGCGAAGATGGCGGCAATCGCGCGCACGCTCGGTCCGGCGCTCGGCACCAAAGTAAAAATTGTTTCGATCACGCTCGACCCCGAGCGCGATCATCCCGCCGAGCTGCTCAAATACGCCGAGCGCGAAGGGGCCAACGATCGCGGATGGCTGTTCCTGACCGGGACGCCGGCGCAAATCGCAAACGTGCTCGCGCGCTTCAATATCAAGCGCGAGCGCGGCGAGGACGGCTCCATCACGCACACCATTTCCGCCTTCCTGCTCGGCCCCGACGGCCATCAGGTTCGTCAATACAACGCGCTCGAGGTCAGCCCGAGCGCCGTCGCAGACGACATCGATCGTTCGCTCGCGCGCAGCTAGCGGGCCGGCCTCAAGCCCAGAACGCTTTCACACGCTCAGCTTCTTTGACCGCGCGGTCGTTTCCCGCTCTCAGTGCGGGGCCAATCTCGGCGGGCGAAACCAGGTTCACCTGACCTGGGTTGGCGGCGATCAGAAGCGCCCTGGTTCCCGATGCCTCGAGATCCCTGAGCTCTTGTTGAATAGCGTCCGGAATATTCGAAAAGCGCGGACCGCTTCCGCTCGATCCGTCGGTCAGCGATACCACCAGGGCTCGCTTCGCCCCAGCCACCAGGTCGGAATGAGTGCTGCTTGAACTCATTCCACCGTCCATGCAAATCCGGTCGTCGATCCACGTTGGTCCAAAGATGCCGGGCAGAGACATGCTGGCCGAGGCTGCGTGGGAGATCGGGATCTGGTTCGCTTCTGAAACAACCAGCCTCTCGCCCGAGTAACAGTCCATCGTCGTCGCATGAAACTTCTGGCTTGGCCACGAATGATTACCGGTCAAAACTTCGATCATGTCTTGAAGCTTGGAGACCGGAGGATTTTTTGCGGCCATTGCACCGCGGCCAATCGACTGGATTGTCTCGATGCTGGCGTCGCGGGCGATTTGACAGAGCTCGCGGGCGCGAATTTCGCTCGGATTGGGCGTAGCCGTTGGCACCAGGGCAGCCAGGATCTTTGGAAAGCTGCCAAAGAAATCAAACTCTTTTGTCAGCCGCCTGAGATGACTGCCCGCGATTGCGCTGCCAACCACCGATCCGGGCCGAAGTACCGACAATAATTTCGGGTATTTCGTACGGCACCCCGTTGGCATTGAGGCCATAAGCGAAACCGAGCATCCAGGCAGCGAAATACTCGCCGCCACCACCAAGCACCAATGCTCTGTCCTTGCCTCTTCCGATGATGGATCAGCAGGAATAGGGATCGACAGATTGTCACTAAAGACCACTTTTGGCTGGACAGTCGCGGAGTTGGCCGAAGTCTGCGCGAATGCCAGCCGCGGCGAAAGAAGCACAGCGGCGCTCGTCCCCAGCAATCCCAGCACTAACTCGCGCCTCCCGATCGCAAAGGACTGTTCGCCATGTAGGTTGGTTTTTTTCATTGCGCCCCCCCTGTTTGATCGCAACGAACAACATCGATTAGGCTGCGAGAGCGTTTTGCCCATCACTGCCCGACGGCCGCCGCTCGCACGTGTCGCGCCTGACACGCCGGCCGCAAGGCGATTGTTGCGGCAAGCGACTTCAACCCACAAGGACCACGACCCAGCCGAAATCATCTGCCTCCCGGGCATTCCGCGCCACAGCATGGCGCGGCCGCAGATAATCCGGCGATGCACGCTACTCACAGAAAGTCCGCGTGAAAATCCGCGCTAACCCGCCAGCCCCTGTTCGATTCGAGGCCGCGATTGAATTCGACGCATTCCATCGAGAGATTGTTCGCCGGGCTCCTCGCCATAGCGGGACGGACTTGAACCTCGCGCGCGCCCCCTCACTTGCATCCACGATGGTCATCGGTTTGATGATCTTGTTGTCGCGGCGCGCCCTCGCGCACGCCTCGCCGGTCTCCGAGCAACCCGGCGACGGCGCAACTGTCAACTCGGCGCCGCAAAGCGTGGTGATTCGTTTCGATGATCGGATCGAGGCGATGTTCGCGACGCTCAAGGTGCTTGACGGCTCCGGTGACGACGTAACCAGCGGCAAACCCGTTGTCGGCACCGATCGCCATCAACTGTCCGTCAAGCTGAAGCCGATTGCCGCCGGCTCGTACACGGTGAAATGGAGCGTGGTCGCCGAAGACGGCCATCGCACGCAAGGCTTCTATGCCTTCACGGTCGCCGCGCCGAAACCGTGAGCTCGCTCTACGAGGCCGCGGGCGTCGGATGGCCGTTGGTGGCCGCGATCGCGTCTCTGTTCGGCACCTCGCTCTTCGCACTCGTAGCCGCGGAGAATCGTGGCAGCCAGCGTGCCCTCGAGGTCCTGGTAAGTCTCTGGCGATCGCTCGCGGCAGCAGTGCTGCTGCTGTGCCCGCTACAATTGCTGGTCGAAACCGCCGCGATGGCGGAAGTATCACTCCTGCAGGCGGTACCGCTCGTTCATGAGGTGTTGACCGGGACTCACGCCGGACGGCTCTTTATCTGGCAAATCCCGCTGACCGGATTGCTCTTCGCGGCAACACTGGCGCGCGTCTCCGTCAGAACCCGAAGCACTATGATCAGGACCATTTTGATCTGCGCGCTCTCCGCCGCGATCCTGGTCTTGCAGGCGCTCGGCAGCCACGCGATCGACCATGGCGCTGTGGCGGTCGCGGTCTATGTCGCGCACGAACTGGCCGCCGGCGCGTGGCTCGGAGCGCTCGCCGGGCTCGTGCTCAGCGGAACCCTGGGTGGCGCGCCGCGCGAATGGATCGGGGATGCGGCGCGGAGCGTCTCGCATATCGCCGGCGCGTCACTGCTGGTGGTGATTGTTACGGGACTCTACAACGGCTACCAGGCGCTCGGACTCGACGCGAGCCTGCTCATCAACTCGCTCTATGGCCGCATACTGCTCTGGAAGCTCGCAACGCTCGCGCCGGTCCTGATGCTGGCGGGATACCATCGCTATCGCGTGATGCCCGCGATCGAGGAAGGCTGCACGCAGGCAGTTCTGCTGCGCAGCGTCGCCGCCGAATGCGCACTGCTGATTGCGGTGCTCGGATGGTCGGCATTGCTCGCCAACTCCCCTCCCCCGCACTAGATCCACAATTCGTTCCAGCCCCTGTGGAGTGCTACCGCAAAATCGATCAGAATTCCAACGATGCGTCCGGATAGCCAGACCGCCCCTGAACCGCGCGGCACGCTTGCTCCCGCGCGGGCGCGTGCGCGCCGCATCATGATCGTCGCGGGCGAGGCGTCCGGCGATCTTCACGGCGGCGACCTCGCGCGCGAAATCCTCGCGCGCGACCCCCGATGCGATCTGTTCGGGATCGCCGGCGAGCGGATGCGCGCGGCCGGCGTGCGCGCGCTGGTCAAGACGGAAGACATCCACGGACTCGGCCTCTCCGAGCTCGCTTCGACGTTCACGCGCACGGTCCGCGCGTTCGGCGCGCTGCGCAGAATCATCCGCCGCGAAAAGCCCGGCCTCGTGATCCTGATCGACTACGCGGAGTTCAACCTGATTCTCTCCGGCGTGGCGAAGCGCGCGGGCGTGCCGGTGCTCTACTACATCACGCCGCAAGTATGGGCGTGGCGGCGCGGCCGAGTCGGCAAGCTCGTCGAACGCGCCGACCGCCTTGCCGTGGTGTTGCCGTTCGAGGCGGAACTGTTCGCGCCCGCCGGCGACCGCGTAAGTTTCGTCGGCCATCCATTGCTCGACCGCGTGAAGCCCGCGCAGGATCGCGCCGCGACGCTCAAGCGTCACGGTATCGCGCCCGGCGCGCGGCTGCTCGCGATTCTGCCCGGCAGCCGCCGCGCCGAGATTCGCTACCTGCTGCGTCCGATGATCGAGGCAGCGCGAGTGCTCGCTCGCGACCACGGACTGGTTCCGGTGCTGGCGCTGGCGCCGACGCTCGAGAGCGACCAGGTTGACAAGGTGGGGCGAACAAACCTCGAAGGTGTGCGTATAGTCGAGGGCGATACCTATAGTATTATCGCCGCGAGCGAGCTCGCACTTGTTACCTCGGGCACCGCGACGCTGGAGACCGCGCTGCTCGCGTGCCCGATGGTGATTGCCTACAAAGTGTCGCCGTTAACCTATATTCTGGGCCGGATGCTCATTACCGGAGTTGATTTTGTCGGGATGCCGAATATCCTGGCCGGACGCCAAATTGTGCCCGAGCTGATCCAGGGTCAAGTCACGGCGCGAAACATCGTGCGCGCCGCCGAACCGCTGCTGGGCGAGACCATCCGCGCCGAGACGCAGGCCGCGCTGCGATCGCTGCGCGAGCGCTTGGGCGCTCCAGGAGCGGCCGCGCGCGTCGCCGCCATGGCGCTGGAGATGATCGCGTGAAGCTAGGCAACCCAGTGACCCCGATGCAGCGCCGGCTGCTCAAGTACCTGCGCCCGTACTTGTTTCCGCAAATCGTGATGCTGGCCGCGGCGATGCTGCTGCTGGCGGGCACCAACGCCGGAATTCCATTCATCACCAAACAATTCGTCGATCAGCTCACCAGCATGAAAAATATCGTCAGCCTGCATAAGCTGTCGATCCTGCTGGCGGGACTCTTCCTGATGCGCGCGTTCGGAAATTTTTCCGACGACTATCTGACCGCCTTCCTCACGCAGAAACTCGTGCTCGACATGCGCTCCGACTTGAACGAGAGCCTGCAGCGCCAGTCGCTGAGCTTCTTCAACCGCACTCCGACCGGCGTGATGGTTTCCCGCGTGATCAACGACGTCAACGTCACCATCCAGGGAGTCACCAGCGGCACCTTCTCGATCTTCGGCGACGGCGCGACGCTGATCGCGCTGATCGTGACCGCCTTCGTGATGGACTGGCAACTCGCGTTGATCGCCTTCATCGGATTTCCGCTCACGGTCGGACCGATCGTGAGATTTTCAAAACGGGTGCGCAAGGAAACCAAGAACGCGCAGAAGCAGCTCGGAGGTTTGCAGGCGCTGCTGCAGGAAACCTTCCAGGGCAATCGCGTGGTCAAGGCGTTCGGGATGGAAGACTACGAGCGGCGCCGCTTCGCAGCCGAACTCCGCCGCCTGTTCCGCTACTACATGCGCGTCGCGCGCATCAAGGCGTTCACCGGCCCCATGATCGAGGCGATGGGCGCGGTCGCCGTGGTCGCGGTCATCTGGTATGCGAACGCGTCGCTGGTGTCGGGCGCGCGCACCCCCGGCTCGTTCGCGGGCTTCTTCGCCACCATGCTGTTCGTCTACAGCCCGTTCAAAAAACTTTCCAAGACCAACAACAGCATCCAGCAGGGACTCGCGGCGGCGGAGCGCGTCTTCGAGATGATGGATCAGCCGAGCGACGTCCCCGACCCCGCCGCCGGCGCCGAGCTTGGCCCCGGCTCGCACAGCCTGCGCTTCGAGCAGGTGAGCTTCCGCTATGGCGAGGAATGGGTGCTGCACAACATCAATCTCGAGGTTCCCGCCGGCAACGTGGTCGCCCTGGTCGGAATGAGCGGCGGCGGCAAGTCCACGCTCGCCGATTTGATCCCGCGCTTCTACGACGTGCAGGAAGGCCGCCTGGCGGTCGACGGAATCGACGTGCGCGAGATTCGCCTCGCCTCGCTGCGCGCGCAGATCGGCCTGGTTACCCAGCACACGTTTTTGTTCAACGACACTATCCGCGCCAATATCGCATACGGCGCGGCCGACAAGAGCCTCGACCGTATCGCGGCCGCCGCCAAGCTCGCCAATGCCCACGACTTTATCCAGCGGCTCCCCAACGGCTACGACACCATGGTTGGCGAGCTGGGCGTGAGACTCTCGGGCGGCGAGCGCCAGCGTATCGCGATTGCGCGCGCGCTGCTGAAGGACGCGCCGATCCTGATTCTCGACGAGGCGACCTCCTCGCTCGACTCCGAGTCGGAGCGCCTGGTGCAGGACGCGCTCGAGCGCCTGATGCAGAACCGCACCACGCTGGTGATCGCGCATCGCTTGTCGACCGTGCGCCGCGCCGATCGTATCGTCGTTATCGTGCATGGACGAATCGTCGAGGAAGGCACCCACGACGAGCTGTTCGCGCGCGGCCGGGAATATCGCAAGCTCTACGACCTGCAGTTCATGTCGCCCGAGGAAGCGGTGGCTAACGCGGGCCTGATCAACTGATGACCAACCAGCCGCCGAACTGCTCATCGAGCAACTGACAATTCCAAATTCGATTCGCCGCGGCGCCGCGCTAGATCCGCCATAACGCCGACGAATGACGAATGCTGAACAGGCTCTACAACGCACTGTGGTATCCCGCGCTGCCATTCGCACTGATTGCGGCGGGCGGCGCCGACGCCCAGAATCGGCGCGAGCGCCTGGGCCACGTCGCGCCGCTCACGCAGGCCGGCTCACCGCGAATCTGGATGCATGCCGCGTCGGTCGGCGAGATCGAAGCGATTCGGCCGGTCGCCCTGGGATTGCTTCGCGAGCATCCGGACGCCGCCCTGGTGGTGACGACCATGACGGCGGCGGGGCGCGACGCAGCGCGCGCGCGAATCGCGGGAATCGCCGCGGCGACGCTGGCGCCGCTCGATTGTGCGCACACGGTTAACGCGTTCCTCGGCGCGGTCCGGCCGGAGCTGGTCATCGTCGCGGAGACGGAACTGTGGCCGAACTACTTTGTCGAGTCGCGCCGCTTTGGCGCCCGCGTCGCGATTATCAACGGACGAATCTCAGGCCGCTCCGTGCGCCGCTACTTCATGGCGCGCTCGCTGTTCACCGCGGCGCTGGAATGCGCCGACTTGATCCTCGCCCAGTCCGAGGCCGACGCGCAGCGCTACGCGATTCTGGGTGCGCCCCATGAACGGATCGCCGTGACCGGCAACACCAAGTTCGAGGTTGACCTCGACGGCGCGCAGCC
>DATDGX010000092.1:0-6739 GCA_036521875.1 Binataceae bacterium (SeqCode) | reverse complement strand
CGCGTTCAACTACCTGCCGCAAATAATCAGCGGTCACAAGCAGGGACTCGGGATGATCTACGACATGATCCAGGCGCAGGCCGAGATGCTCGCGTTCAACGACATCTACCGCGTGCTCGCGATCGCGATGTTCATCCTGGTCCCGAGTTTTCTGCTCCTGCGCCGCGTGCAATCCGGCGCGGGCGCCGCCGCCCACTGATCAATTTTCCATCGCCGCGAACGCGTGCTCAAATGCCGCCAGCGCCGCCGCGTCGAACAGCACTACCTCGACGCGCTCAACCGAGGTCTGGCCGCGAAGATGCGCGCGGATTTCCTCCAGCATCACCTGGGCGCAACGATCGATTGGAAAGCCCGCGAACCCGGTGCCGATCGCGGGGAACGCGATCGATTTCAACCCCCGCTCGGCCGCGCGCTTAAGCGAGTTGCGCGTCGAGGCGCGCAGATGCTCCTCGCTCGCTCGCTCACCCAGGCGCATCGACGCCGCGTGAATGACATGGCGCGCCTTAAGCTTGCCGCCGCCGGTGATCGCCGCCTCCCCAAGCGGGATTTTCCCAATTCGATCGCATTCAGCCTGGATCTCCGGGCCGCCCTTGCGCCGAATCGCGCCCGCGACTCCGGCCCCGAGTTGCAGATCGTCGTTGGCGGCGTTCACGATCGCGTCGACCTGCGCGTCGGTCAGGTCGCCCTGCCGGAGCTTTACTTTGGCGCGCCATCCCTCGCTCATCGCTGAGATACCTCCGGTGAATTCTCGCCGCGCGGCGCAAGCGTCACGCGCATTTGTTATTATCGCCGCATCCGGCGGGAACCCAAGAGCGAACGCAAGTTGATGGGCGGGGATACGGAGCGGAAGAGGACGAAGGTTGCGCGGCCGGCCGCGCGCGTTGCCGCGGCCGCCTTGTGGTTGACGGTCACGCTCGCGTCAGCGTGCTCGCGTTCCGCGCCGCCGGTGCCGCCCGGGTTTATCCAGGTCGACATCGAGACGTCACCTTCCGCTACCGACCCGCGCTTCTCCACCGACGCGACCTCCTCGCGCGTCAACGAACTGGTATTCGATTCGCTGCTAAAGGTCGATCGCGACGGGCAGTTCATCGGCGATTTGGCGGACAGCTTCGCCCGCACCTCACCGACCGAGTTGGTATTTCATCTTCGCCACGGCATCCGCTTCAGCGACGGCCGCGAGCTCACCGCGCGCGACGTCAAATTCACTTACGACTCTATCCTCGCTCCCGCCAACCTGTCGCCGCGGCGCGCGGCCATGGTCCGGCTTGCTTCCATCGATGCTCGCGACCCGTACACGGTCGTGATGACGATGCGCGCGCAGTACGCGCCTGCGCTCGAGCTCGGGATGCAGGGGATCGTCCCCGCCGGTACCGCTGTGCGCGCTTCCACTCCACGCGGCAGCGGGCCGTTCATGCTGACCAGCTTCGCGCGCGACGAAGCCGCGGTCCTCGAGCGCAATCCGTACCGCCCGTACTCGGGTCCGCTGGCGCGCGGAATCGTGTTCAAGGTCGTCCCCGATCCGACCGTGCGCGCGCTCGAGCTGGCCGAAGGGGTGTGCGATTTCGCGGAGAACAATCTCGAGCCGTACCTGCTGCCATACCTCATCGCGCAGCCCGGCCTCGAGGTCAGCAAATCTCCCGGCAATGGCTATCGCTACTTGTCATTCAACTTTCGCGACTCGCGCCTCAAGGATGTCCGCGTCCGCCGCGCGATTGCATACGCAATCGATCGCGCCGCAATAGTCACTTCGGTCCGGCGTGGGACCGCGCGCGTCGCAACCGGGATGCTCTCGCCAGAGAATTGGGCCTATGACGGCGATGTGAAAACCTATTCTTATGATCCCGCGCGCGCCGCCGCGCTGCTCGAGGAGGCGGGCTATCCTCGCGGCGCCGGCGGGATGCGCAATCTCGCCTTCGTTTACAAAACGACTCCCGACCAGGCGCGTCTGGGTGAGGTAATTCAGGCGATGCTCGCGCGGGTCGGAATCCGCATCACTGTACGCACCAACGAATTCGCCACCTTCTACAGCGATATACAGAACGGAAATTTCGATCTCACTTCAATGAACTGGGTAGGCATCAACGATCCGAATCACTACTACATGGTATTCGACTCAAAGATGATTCCACCCGCCGGATACAATCGCGGCGCATATGCGAACCCCGCGATGGATCGCCTGGTCGAGGCCGGCGCGGTGACGCTCGATCCCGCCGAACGCAAAACAATATATACGAAGGTTCAGCAACTCGCAGCCGAGGAACTGCCGTACGTATCGCTATGGTGGGATGACACCGTCGTCATCATGAACCGCAGACTGGCGGGCTTCCAGCCCTATCCGAACGGCAGCCTGCGCTCGCTCGCGACCGTCACGCTCGCGGGCGGATCCGGCGCGGAGCCATCCAGGTGATTCAGTTTCTGGCTCGGCGCATGCTCGCGCTGGTTCCGGTCGCGCTCGGCGTCGCGACACTCACCTTCGCGCTGATCCATCTGGTGCCTGGCGATCCGGTGGTGGCGATGCTCGGTGAGAGCGCGGCACCCACCGACATCGCCGGCATGCGCCATTCGCTCGGTCTCGATCGGCCGCTCCTGGAGCAGTATGGCGCGTTCCTGGGCGGTCTGGCCGAGGGCGATCTCGGCGAGTCGATCTCGTATCGCGTCCCCGTCGCACGGCTCATCGCGGAGCGCTTCCCGGCCACCCTGGAGCTAGCGGCGGCGGGGCTGCTCGTTGCGATCCTCGTCGCGTTTCCGCTCGGGCTGATCGCGGGCTCGCGGCCCGGCAGCGCCGGCGATCTCGCCGCGATGGGCTTCGCGGTCCTCGGCATCTCGGTCCCGCACATTTACCTCGGGCCGCTGCTGATGATTCTGTTCTCACTCGACCTCCGCTGGCTTCCGCTGACCGGGCGCGGCGGCCTCGCGCATCTGGTCCTGCCTGCCGTTACCCTCGGCACCGCGCTCGCGGCGATTCTCGCGCGGATGCTCCGCCAGAGCCTCATTCAAGTGCGCGAGAGTGACTATATGCGGACCGCGCGCAGCAAGGGTCTCGGCGAAGCCGCGGTGCTGATCGGACACGGACTACGTAATGCGCTCACTCCGGTAGTGACTATTCTCGGATTGCAACTGGGCGCGCTGCTGACCGGCGCACTTATTACTGAAGTGATATTTTCGTGGCCCGGATTGGGCCGCCTTTTGATTAGCGCGATCAATCTCCGCGACTATCCACTGGTCCAGGGATGCGTCCTGACCTTCGCGCTCAGCTACGTGGTCGTGAACATGCTGACCGACGTGGCGTACGGACTAATCGATCCGCGGGTCCGGCTCTCGTGAGGCGCGTGGCTGGAAATCCCGCGCTCGCGGCGGGCTTCGCGATCGTCGCGGCGCTGGTGCTCTGCGCGCTCGCCGGTCCGCTCCTGGTGCGCGCCGACCCGTTCGCGATCGATCTCGCGCACGCGCTCGCCACCCCCAGCCGCGGCCATCCGTTCGGATGCGACGCGCTTGGGCGTGACGTGCTCGCGCGCGTGATGTGGGGCGCGCGGCTGTCGCTCGCGGTGTCGATATCAGTCGTCGTGCTGTCGCTGGTCGTCGGCAGCCTGATCGGCGGCGCCGCGGCGCTCGCCGGCGGCCGCGTCGACGGGCTGGTGATGCGCGCGGTCGACATCGTGCTCGCCTTTCCCGGAATCCTGCTCGCGATTGCGCTCGCCGCGATTCTCGGCCCGGGCCTCGCCGACCTGGTCATCGCGCTTTCCGCGATGGGATGGACCGGCTACGCGCGGCTGGTCCGCGGTGAGGTGCTCTCGCTGCGCGAGCGCGAATATGTCCATGCGGCGGAAACCCTGGGCGCGCGTCCGTCGCGCCTCCTGTTCCGCCATCTACTGCCCGGAATCGCAGGGCCGGTCGCGGTTCAGGCGACTTTTGGGATCGGCGGGATAATCGGCGCCGAGGCCGCCCTCTCATTTCTCGGACTCGGCGTGCTGCCGCCCACACCGAGCTGGGGCAACATGCTCGACGCGGGACGCGCGTTCCTGCTGGTCGCGCCGCATCTCACCACCGCTCCCGGACTCGCGATCGGATTTTCGATCCTGGGTTTCAACCTGCTGGGCGACGGGATCGCGCAACGTATCGGCACCCGCGCTTGAACTGACTAGTCGCTGCTGCCGGCTATTTTTCTGGTCAACCGGAACGCCAGGCCGTCGCTCTGATCGCAGCCATGAAAACGCGGGCCCGCTGAGGTATAACGCAATGATGAAGCTCTACTATTGCCCAAGGACGCGAGCGTTTCGCGCGCTCTGGATGCTCGAGGAGATCGGCGCGCCGTACGAGCTGACGGTCGTCGACATCCGCAAAGGCGCGCAGGACACCGCGGA
Source organism: Binataceae bacterium (SeqCode) (assembly GCA_036521875.1). Taxonomy (GTDB): domain Bacteria; phylum Desulfobacterota; class Binatia; order Binatales; family Binataceae; genus DATDGX01. Next base: position 2,378 of record DATDGX010000092.1, on the reverse strand, counting down.
ATATCGCGCCGTCAATCCGATGATGAAAGTTCCCGCGCTCGTGGATGGCGACGCCACCATGGGCGAGACGGGCGCGATTCTGATTTACCTGGCCGACAAGTTTCCCGGCGCGAAGCTCGCGCCGGCCCTCACCGACCCGCGCCGCGGCCGCTACCTGCAGTGGATGTTCTTTGGCACCGCATGCGTGGAACCGGCGTTTGCGGAGAAGTTCGCCGGTTGGACCCCCAACCCTTTCAGTTTCGCATGGGGCGATTTTCCACGCGTCGTGCAGGTGCTCGAGGACGGCCTTGCCTCGGCGGGGCCGTGGATCATGGGCGCCCAGTTCACCGCCGCGGATATTCTGCTCGGCTCCGGCGTGGAGTGGGGACTCGGAACCAAACTGCTTACCGAGCGGCCCGCGTTCACGAAGTACCTCGAGCATATCCACTCGCGGCCCGCATACCAGCGCGCAAACGAAATCGAAACTCGCGAGTCCGCGTCCGCGACTTCAAACACCGCTAATAGGGCTCCAGGTAGTTAGTGTCTGTATAGTCAGAGTCTGTGAGTTTTTTGAAAATGAAAATGAATTTGGCTCCGAGCGCCGCTGGGAACGCAACCGGAACCGCAGTCCTCCCCCTGAGCGGTAAGAAAAGATTTCATCCTGAGAGTCTGTGATTTTTTAAAGTGAAAACGAAAAATCTGCCCAAGTCGCGAACGCTGGGAAACCACTGTCGCCCGCTGAGTCGAAAAAAGAAGGAAGTCATCCTGAGCGAAGGCTGCCGGAGTCGAAGGATCGCAGCCGTTGCTTCGATGCCAAGCAGTGCGCGGGACGTGCAACAGAGCGGTACAACCCTCGCCTTCCTCACGCTCGCCGAAGCGCGCGCGACCATCGAGGCGTGGCGTCACCACTACAATCACCTGCGGCCCCACTCCAGCCTCGGAGCATTGACACCGGCCGAGTTCGCCGTACTTAAAGGAAAGGAAGCTCAACCGCCCGCCCCAGGAGGGCGAAAACCACAACCGACTCTACTTATGATTTGACGGGCATCGGGAGCGGGCCATAATCTATTCACTACTACCGAGGTACAACTTCAGAGGAGGGCCGTTGCGTTGGCCGCGCAGCTCAGATACGTCGATCCGACCCGTACGCCTAGCCTCTTCGCCCGCTCCTATGCCGCGTTCGCCGCCGGCCGCTTCGCCAGGTTCATCTCCCGCCACATCAACTGGAAGATCGATCCACTGCTCCTCCGAGTCACGCGCGGCCGCGTGGCCACGACCCTCGTCTTCCCCACCGCACTGCTCGAAACCCGTGGTGCGAGGAGCGGCGCGCGACGACGAAACGCGATCATCTACTTCCATGACGGCGACCGGGTCATCATCGTCGCATCGAATGCCGGCAGCTCGAAACACCCAGCCTGGTACCACAACCTGTCAGCGCACCCGGACGTCACCCTCGGTGGAATCCCGATGCGGGCGACGGCGGTGAACGACGAGGCCGAACGCGAGCGGTTGTGGGTGCTCGCTGACCGTGTCTTCCCAGCGTTCGCCAGCTATCGACACGACGCGGCCAACGCGGGTCGAAGGATCCCGATCGTCCAGCTCACTCGGCGCGACGACCAGCGGTCGAAGAGCCTCGTCCGATAGAGGCCACCGCGATCAGCGCTACGCCTTCGAGTCTCCATGGTTCGGCACGGTTGTGTCATGGTCACAGGACGGGCAGCGCATTGTGTATCGTCTCGCGTGGGGTGCCTACCACCACCGACGCGATCGCCGGAACTCGTGAGCAACGAACCGTCCGTCGAGCAGGGTATATGGCGTTCAGAAACTGGCATTGAGGAGGTGAACGATGGAGCGCGCAAACCTTCAACTCCTGCTCGACCGGGCCGAGATCAGCGACGTCCAACTCCGCTACGCTACCGGGCTCGATACGCGCAACTGGGCTCTGTTCCGTTCCTGCTTCACCGATGAGATCGAGGTGGACTTCACCTCCGTGTTCGGCGGTGAGCCGCGCAAGGTGAGCGCCGACCGATGGGCGGAATCCGCGCGCCGCACTCTGAGCGGTTTGACGGCGACCCAGCATATGATCACCAATCACGTGATCACCGTGGACGGCGACCAGGCGCTATGCGTCGCATACGTGCAGGCGCAGCACTATCTCCCGAACGACCAGGGCGACAGTACGCAGACTATGGGCGGCTACTACACGAATCGGCTGGTTCGCACCGCGCAAGGCTGGAAGATTCGCGCGTGCCAGCTCACCCTCACCTGGACGACGGGCAACTGGCACATTTTCACGCTGGCGAGCAAGCGTTTCGCCAAGACCAAAGAACCCAAAGAAAGTTAGTCAAGTTTTCCTTCACATGGGAACCGACCGGTTCTTGCGAACATCGCGGGCGTCG
>DATDGX010000091.1:0-21392 GCA_036521875.1 Binataceae bacterium (SeqCode) | reverse complement strand
AGGTTCGTTGCGATCCTTCGACTCCGGCAGCCTCCGCTCAGGATGACGCCCTTTTTCTGCTGAGCCACCGATACGATGGTGGTTTCCGTTCACGGCCGGGCGGAAGTTTTTCACTTCGAATAAATTCGCAAACTCTCACGATTACGCCGCTCTCTTTCGCCGACAGATCGGGACGACAGCGGTTGGTCTCCGTTCCTGGTCCGCTCAGAAAGGAGTCTGGCCAGAGAAAACCATTGCGCTCCGTTCGTGGCGCCGAAGGAAACATCGTCATCCTGAGCGAAGGCTGCCGGAGTCGAAGGATCGCAGCGGTGGCCTCGATGCCAAGCTGTAGGCATGGCGATGCAGCGGCGCGCTGGGCGTCCATGCCTTCTTGGTTAAGCCGAGAGGTTCGTTGCGATCCTTCGACTCCGGCAGCCTCCGCTCAGGATCACGCCCTTTTTCTGCTGAGCCACCGATACGATGGTGGTTTCCATTCACGGCCCGGCGGAAATGCAGCGGGCGGCGGTGGACATGCGCAGAGCGAACGCCACGAATAGTTTTAGAAACCTGAGCATGAACCCAAGAGCCAACCAATGAGCGAAGCCGTTCCAACTCCCGACGCCATGCAAAATGAAGACGCACTCGCACCTGCAACGGCCGCGCCGGCTCCGGCGGCGGCGCTTGCGGCGCACGACGAATTTCTCGCCAAGATCGATTGCACCATCGAGCGCGCGCAGTCCTCGCTAATCGCGCTGCAAAAGCCCGAGGGTTACTGGCAGGCTCCGCTCGAGGCCAACGGGCAGATGAACGCCGAGTTCATCATCTTCAATCACTTCATGGACACCGTCGATCTCGAGCTCGAGAACCGGCTCAAGAAGCATCTGCTCGACCTGCAGAATGCCGATGGCTCCTGGAGCATCTATCCAGGCGCGCCCGGCTACCTGTCGATTACCATCGAGGCGTACTTCGCGCTCAAGCTGGCCGGCTTTCGCGCCGGCGACGAGCCGATGATTCACGGACGGCGCTGGATCCTTGCGGAGGGCGGAATCGAGAAGTGCGGCACGCTCGCGCGCTTCTACCTGGCCGCGATGGGCCAGATTCCGTGGGAGGCGACCGCCGCGATCCCGGTCGAACTCGCGCTGCTGCCGAACTGGTTTCCGCTGAACGTGTACGAGCTGTCCTCGTGGGCGCGCGGAACCATGTTCGGGCTGATGGTGATGCAGGCGGCGCGGCCCGCGAAGCAGGTCGACTATCGCGCCGGAGTTCTGGAGCTCTACATCCAGCCTCCCCACTTCACCAGGTTCAGGCAGCCGCAAGGGAAGCGCCGCCTGTCGCTGCGCAACGCGCTCAATGTCGCCGACCGCGGCTTGCGCTTCTACGATCGCCATCGGGTGAAGTCTCTCCGCGCGCGCGCGCTGGCCTACGCGGAGAAATGGCTTCTCGATCATCAGGAAGCCAACGGCTCGTGGGGTGGAATCGAGCCGTGTTACCTGCTGAGCGCGATGGCGCTCAAGTCGCTCGGCTATCGCAACGATCATCCGGTGCTGAAAAAAGCGCTCGAGGCGTCGCACGAGCTGATCTGGGATTTGGGCGACCGCGTGCTCTACCAGCCGTGCATTTCGCCGAACTGGGACAGCGCGCTGGCGGCCAAGGCGCTGCTTGATTCGGGCGTCAGCGGTGAAGATCCCGCGATTCGCAAAAGCGCGAGCTGGCTTATCGACCATCAGATTTTCAAGCGCGGCGACTGGTCAGTTAAGCGGCCCGGCCTCGAGCCCGGCGGCTGGGCGTTCGAATTTTTCAACGACAATTACCCCGACGTCGACGATGCCGCGGTGATTCTGATGGTGCTCGCCGATGCGGCGGTCGGCGACGCCGCCGCCAAAGAGCGCGCGATACGCGCCGGCGCGAACTGGGTGATTGGAATGCAATCGGGCGACGGCGGATTCGCCGCGTTCGACGCAGACTGCAATAAACACTGGCTCAATCAGCTTCCGCTCGCCGATCTCGAGGCGGTCACCGACCCCTCATGCGCCGACCTCACCGGACACGTGCTCGAGATGATGACGTCAGTCGGCTACGGCGTTGATCATCCGGTGGCCAAGCGCGCAATCGCATGGCTCAAGCGCAACCAGACTCCCGAGGGCGCGTGGTGGGGGCGATGGGGCGTCGCATACATCTATGGCACCTCGGCCGCGCTCTCCGGGCTTCATGCGATCGGCGCGGATTTGAAAGAGCCATCGATGGTCGCGCGCGCGGTGGCGTGGCTCAAGTCGAAACAAAATTCCGACGGCGGATGGGGCGAGAGCCCGCTCGCCGACAAAGATCCCGCATGGCGCGGGCGCGGCACCAGCACCGCCTCGCAAACCGCGTGGGCGCTGATCGGGCTCGTCGCGGGCGAACCAGATCTCAGCGACAACGCGATGCGCGGTGTACAATGGCTTAGCGAGCGGCAGAACGACGCGGGCGCGTGGGACGAAACGGAGTTCACCGGCACCGGCTTCCCCAACCACTTCTACCTCCGCTACCACATGTACGCGCACTACTTTCCACTGATGGCGCTCGGGCGCTTGCGGCGCCGCGTTGCCGACCCGGCTTCACGCTGAGCGAGGCCTGATGAAGGCGATCTCGATACTTGGCTCCACTGGTTCGGTGGGCGTGACCACGCTCGACGTGGTCGGCCGCTTCGCCGATCGCTTCCGCGTGGTCGCGATGGCGGCGGGGCGCAACCTCGATCTTTTCATCGAACAGATCCGCCGCTTCAGCCCCGAGCTGGTTTCGGTCGCGACCCCGGAACTCGCCAGCGAGCTCGAAGCCCGTCTCGGAGGCGACGACGTTACTGTCGTTCATGGAATGGATGGCGCGATCGCCGTCGCGACGCACAACGCCACGGAATTGGTGGTCTCAGCACTAGTCGGAGCGATGGGCCTGCGGCCGACGCTCGCGGCGATCAAGGCTGGCAAGGACATCGCCTTCGCCAACAAGGAAGTGCTGGTCATCGCGGGCGAGTTGGTGACCGCCGCGGTCCGCGAGTCGGGCGTGCGCCTGCTGCCGGTCGACAGCGAGCACAACGCAATTTTTCAATGCCTGGAAGGGCGCGGGCGCGACTCGCTCAAGCGCATCATCCTCACCGCGTCGGGCGGCCCGTTTCGCGAGCTTCCCGCCGATCGCTTCGAGTCGATCACCATCGAGCAGGCGCTCAACCATCCGACCTGGCGGATGGGCAACAAGATTACCATCGATTCCGCGACCCTGATGAACAAGGGACTCGAGGTGATCGAGGCGCGCTGGCTGTTCAACGTCACGCCCGAGCAAGTCACGGTCGTGGTGCATCCGCAGAGCGTGGTGCATTCGATGGTCGAGATGATCGACGGGTCGGTGATCGCCGAGATGGCGATTCCCGACATGGCGATTCCGGTCGCCTACGCGCTGGCGTATCCGGACCGGCTACCGCTGGAGCATCTGCGCACGCTCTCGCTCGTCGATTGCGCGAAGCTGACTTTCGAAGAGCCGGACCTCGCGCGCTTTCCGTGTTTGCGGCTCGGCTACGAGGCGCTGCGCGCCGGCAACACGATGCCGGCGTGTCTCAACGCCGCCAACGAAGAAATGGTGGCGGGATTCCTCGCCGGAGAAGTTCGCTTCGCCGATATTCCGCGGCACCTTGAGGCGGTGATGAGTCGCCATCCGAATTCTCCCGCGCGCACGCTCGAGGACCTGCTCGAAACCGACGGATGGGCGCGCGCTGCCGCGCGCGAATTAATCGGGGCGAGGCCCGTGGCGGCCTAGCGCGCCGGGGTGCAGGCGATGTCTGGCAAGAGCACCGCGATATCCGCATCGATTGCCGACGCCGAGCGCGCAGCGCGAGCTAATTCGCTTGCGCCGCAGCCTATTTTGCGCGCCGGCGCGAACGGCGGCGCTCTCCCCGATGCCGATCTTGATCTCGATCGTGCGTATCAATTCTGCGCACGACTGGCGCGCTCGCACTACGAAAATTTCACCGTCGCGTCGTGGCTGATGCCGCGCGCGATGCGCCGGCACATGTATGCGATTTACGCGTACGCGCGAATCGCCGACGACTTCGCCGACGAAGACCACGACCTCGCCAAGCTCGAGGGTTGGGAGCGCGAGCTGGACCTCGCCTACGCCGGCACCCCGCGCCATCAGGTGTTCGTCGCGCTCGCGGACACCCTCACGCGCTTCGACATTCCGCGCGAGCCGTTCGCCGATTTGCTGGTCGCGTTCCGCTCCGACGTGAACTTCAAGGGCTTCGACACGCTTGCCGATCTGCTCGGCTACTGCCGCTACTCGGCCAATCCGGTGGGGCGCCTGGTGCTGTATCTGTTTGGCTATCGCGACGCGGAGCGGCAGCGGCTATCAGATCTAATATGCAGCGGCCTTCAGCTCGCGAATTTCTGGCAGGATGTCGCGATCGATTTTGCCAACGGCCGCGTCTATTTCCCGCGCCGCGATCGCGAACGCTTCGGCGTGTCGGAAGATGACCTTCGCGCCGGCGCGGCGACGCCGGAGTTTGTCGCGCTGATGGGGCATGAAGTCGGGGTTGCGCGCGCGATGCTCGCGGAAGGATCGGCGTTGCATAAAGTTGTCGATCGGCGGCTCTCCCGCGATCTCGTGATGTTCGCCGGCGGCGGCCTCGCGATTCTCCGCGCGATCGAAAGAGTTGGCTACGACGTATTCCGGAAGCGGCCCAAGCTGAGAAAACTCGACTACCTGAAACTGGGATTGGATGCGGTGAGGGGACATCTTGAAGTCTGAAGCAAACGGATCAAGGGTTGACGCGAACGGCTCTGGAAGCGGACCAGCCGCCGGGCTCGCCGGCCGCCCCGATCTCGCCGCCGACTATGAGCGCTGCGCCGAGATCACGCGGAAATCCTCGTCGAATTTTTATTACGCATTCATGCTGCTCCCGCTCGAACGCCGCCGCGCGCTCCACGCGGTCTACGCGTTCTGCCGCTATATCGACGATATCGCAGACGACGACGCGAGCGCCGATCCGGCCAAACTGCTGGGCTTGTGGCGCGCGGAACTCGCGCGCATTTACGACGGCGAGCCGACGCGCCCAATCTCGCGCGCTCTCGCCGACAGCGTCCGCACCTTCAAGATTCCGCGCGGCCACTTCGAGGAAATTATCAACGGAGTCGAGATGGACCTGTCGCAAAAACGCTACGCCACCTTCGAGGATTTATATCCGTACTGTCATCGCGTCGCGTCCGCGGTCGGCCTCATCTGTATCGAGGTTTTCGGCTACCGCAATCCCGACGCCAGGATCTACGCCGAAAATCTGGGAATCGCGTGTCAGCTCACCAACATCCTGCGCGACGTGAGTGAAGACGCGGCGCGCGGCCGGATTTATATTCCGCAGGAAGATCTCGAACGCTTTCAGGTGACCGAGAAAGAAATTCTGGCCGGCATCTACAGCGCGAACTTCGCGCGCCTGATGGCGTTCGAGGCGGAGCGCGCGCGCGAATACTACGCGCGCGCCGAACGCGCGCTGCCGCGCGAGGATCGCGCGACGCTGCTGACCGCGGAGGCGATGCGGCTCATCTACGGCACCCTGCTCGAGCGAATCGTGCGGAGCGAATATCGCGTGCTCGACCGCAGGCTCAGCCTCTCCGCGGTGCTCAAGCTGTACCTGGTCGGCCGCGCGTGGGCGAGCGGGCGGCTCGGCACGTTGTGGGGATGAGCGCGCGCGATGGCCGCCGAGTCGAAAGAGGTGGTGATAATCGGCGGCGGCTTCGCCGGGCTCGCAGCGGGAGTCGCGCTTGCGGGGCGCGGCCTGCGCGTCACCATGCTCGAGAGCAAACCGACGCTCGGCGGGCGCGCGTATTCCTTCACTGACGAGGAGACCGGCGACTTCGTCGACAACGGCCAGCACGTGCTGATGGGCTGTTACCGCGAGACGCTCGATTTCCTGGGCAGCATCGGCTCGCGCGACAAACTGGTTTTTCAGGACGACCTCGAGATCGAGATGCTCGCAGGGCCGGGCCAAAGCGCGATGCTGCGCACCGCGCGCGTGCCCGGCCCGTTGCACATGGCCGGCGCGCTGATCCGCTATCGGCATCTGAGCGCGGCCGAGCGGATCCGCGTGATGGCCGGCGGAGTGAAGCTGCTCGGGATGCGCGCGCGAGATCGCGCGACGCTCGAAAAGCTTACCGTCGCGGCGCTGATGGACGTGCTCCGGCAGGGCGAGCGGGCGCGCCGGAGCTTCTGGTATCCGCTCTCGATCGCGACGCTGAACGACGAGCCGGAGGTTTCCTCCGCGGCGCTGCTCGCGGAAGTTTTGAAGCGCGCGTTCTTCTCGCGCCGCCGCGATTCGGCATTCGTGTACTCGCGCGTCGGCCTGAGCGACCTTTACTGTACCGGCGCCGCGGCGGCGATCGAGCGCGCGGGCGGCACCGTCGAGACGCGCGCGATCGTCGAAGCGCTGGAACCCGGCGCCGGCGGCGCGATCGCGAGCGTGCGGCTGCGCGACGGGCGCCGCATCGCGGCGCGGAGCTTCATCGCGGCGGTGCCGGCGCCGCAGATGCTGCGCTTCCTGCCCGAGAGCGCGATCGCCGACCCGTTCTTCCAGCGCCTCGGCCAACTCGGCAGCTCGCCGATAATCTGCGTCCACGCGTGGTTCGATCGCGAAGTGACGCGCTCGGCGTTCGTCGGTTTCATCGGCACCACGACCCAGTGGCTGTTCAACAAGCGGCGGATTTTCGAGAATCGCGGCGAGCGCCATCCCGGCTACCTGAGCTTCGTGATCAGCGGCGCGCGCAAGCTCGTCGATCGCAGCAATGACGAGATACTCGAAATCGTGATGCGCGATCTGCACGCGATGATTCCCGCCGCGCGCGACGCGAAGCTGCGGAAGTCGCTGGTGCTGAAGGAGAAGCAGGCCACCATGGCGCCGGAGCCGCGCTCGCACGAGCTGCGGCCAGGCGTCGCGACGCCGTTCAGGAATTTTTTCCTGGCCGGCGACTGGATCCAGACCGGGCTGCCCGCGACGATCGAAAGCGCGGTTATCTCGGGACGCGCGGCGGCGGCCGCGGCGGCGCGAATCAGCGTGGCAGGGTAGGGCGATGGCGGCGAAACGGTCGCTGGTCACAGGCGCGAACGGCTTCGTGGGATGCCACGTGGTGCGCGCGCTGCTCGCGCGCGGCGACGGCGTTCGCGCGCTGGTGCGCGAGGGCGCGGACGTCGCGGCGCTCAAGGGTTTCGAGGTGGAACTCGCGCGCGGCGACGTGCGCGATCGCGATACGGTCGAGCGCGCGGTCACCGGATGTGACGAGGTCTACCACGTCGCGGCGGACTACCGGCTGTGGGTCACCGATTCCGCGCCGATGTACGCGACCAACGTCGAGGGGACGAAAAACGTGCTCGCCGCGGCGCGCCGCGCGGGGGTCGCGCGCGTCGTGCACACCAGCACGGTCGGCGCGCTCGGAATTCCGCACGGCGGCGGCCTGGGGCGCGAGGACACGCCGGTGACGGTCGACGACATGACGGGTCCCTACAAGCGCTCGAAGTTCATCGCCGAGCAGGCGGCGCTCGAGGCGGCGCGCGCGGGGCTGCCGGTCGTGATCGTAAATCCGTCGACGCCGATTGGCGCGCTCGACCTCAAGCCGACTCCGACCGGACGCATCATCGTCGATTTCCTGAACCGGCGGATGCCGGCGTACGTCGACACCGGGCTCAACCTGGTCGGCGTCGAGGATGTCGCGCGCGGCCACCTGCTCGCGGCCGAGCGCGGCCGCGTCGGCGAGAAGTACATCCTCGGCGGCGAGAATCTGACGCTCAAGGAAATGCTCGAGCGCCTCGCGCGCATCGCGAGTCTGCCGGCGCCGAAGGTCAGGATTCCCTATGCGGTCGCGCTCGGCTTCGCGTTCGGCGCCGAGGCGATTTCGCGCACCATGACGCATCGCGCGCCGCGCGCCAGCGTGACCGAGGTGCGGATGGCGCGCAAGAAAATGTTCTTCGACTCCTCGAAGGCGCGCGCCGAACTGGGCTACGATCCGGGACCGATCGACGCGGCGCTCGCGCGCGCAGTGGAGTTTTTTCGCAGCGGCGCGGGCAAGGCGGCGGCATAGATCGCGATGCATCTGCTGATTTCCACCATCGCGCTGCGCCCCTACGTATTCGTTTTTTTCGCGAGTTTTATGTTCATCTCGATCGTGAACTTCGGCGTGCGCGCCACGATTCTGTTCGCGGCCCTCACCTACGCGGTAGCGCTCGGATGCGAATGGTCCTCGGTGCACAACGGCATCCCGTTCGGCCTCTATCATTACCTCCCCGCCACGCGCGGCCGCGAAATCTGGATCGCGGGCGTGCCGCTGATGGACTCGCTATCGTTCACGTTCATCGGTTTCGCGAGTTACACCGTGGCGCTGCTGCTGGCCTCGCCGCTTTACCGCCGCGGGGCCAACGTACGCGTGCTCGACACCTGGGAAATTCGCCGTGCGCCGCGCGTATGGCTGATGGCAGCGCTGTTCATGACGATGATCGACCTGGTGGTCGATCCGCTGAGCGTGCTGGGCAACAAATGGTTCCTCGGCAGGATCTTCTGGTACGACCCGGCGGGACCGCATTTCGGCGTGCCGATCAGCAACTACCTCGGCTGGTATTTCATCGCCGCGATCACGATCGCGATTTTCCAGCTGCTCGACTCGACGCTGAATCGCGGCGCGGGCAAACCGCTCGGCGCGATTCCGCAACTGCGGTCGCGGGCGTTACTTGGGCCCGCGCTCTACGCCGGAATCGCGTGCTTCGGGATCGCGATGCTGTTCCACATCGGCGCGAGCGAAATTGCTTGGGCGAGCGTGTTTATCTATTTGCCGTTCGCGGCGCTCGCGTTGCACATAGTGACCCGCCGCGACAACCATGGCGACGGCGCCGCTATCGAGCGCCATCTCACCGACTTTCCTTATGAGCGCGCGCTGCCGCTCTGGGAGCCCGTGCGAGTGCCGGGCCTCAAGCCGCGCCGCGCCCGCGCCTGACGGTTCCATTTTCACACTCGCCAGACGCGAGACTGGCCGGCTCACGACACTCATGGAGCCGGCCAATCTCTGTTGCTGAAGTTACTACTGCTATCGGGCGACCATCTTTCTCTTCAGCGGCTTGGCAAACGAGTGCCTCGAGTCATGATTGCAATAGGCAAGTTCGACTCCACCAGGAGGCACGGCCGAAAACGGAGGCTTTGCCCTCTGTTCGCGCGACGCCGCTGCTTTTTGTGGCAAATGACTAAACCCGCGGCTAGTACCGGACAGTAATGTGCGCGATTGCCTCGAGTGCGTCGGCGAGTGAGCGAGTCGAGATCGTAAGGTTGCGCATCATACGCGGCAGCCATATCGCAGCGCGCGGATTCGCGACGAAGTAAGCGGCCGCGCGAAACGGATTGACACTGCCATGCTCGTCGGCAAGCTCCGCGCCGAAGACTTCGTCGTCGACCGTGTCGAGCACCGCGCGGACGCACGCGAAGGGAAGGCCGCGCGCCGCCGCCTCGGCGGCAAGAGCCGCGGTTTCCATGTCGACCGCGATAGCCCCGCTCTGGTCTTTGGCGCGGCGCTTCTCGGCGGTGGTGAATGCGCGCGCCGCGGTCAGCAGCGAGCCGGTTGCGTATTTGAGGCCGCTCGCGGTGAGCGCGTGGCGAATTTCGCGGAGTTGCGGCTCGGCGATCTCTATTGACGAGACCGGATGGGTGCCGTCATCGCCGGCGGTCAGGATTCGATCAGGCAGTACGAGGTCGCCGGGTTCGAGCCCCCTCGATAGTGCGCCGACGACGCCGGTGCCGATCACCATCTCGATTTGCTGGAAGGCGTCGAATGCGCGGCGGGCGGCTTCGCGGGCGCGCTTAGGGCCGATGCCGGTCACGACCACGATCATCTCGCGGCCGGCGACTTCGCAGCGAAAGCCGCGAATCCCGGGCGCCTGGAGCGGGGAGCGTTTCGCCGCGCGCTTCTTGAACGGCGCTACTTCGCGCGCGAACGCATAGAATACCAGAATCATGGAGCCGACCTGCCGCTCTCGGCGCAGCCGGCGCATCTGCGATGCTTGAGCATCGCGCCGGATGCTAGCAAAATTGCGCGTGCATCGCGGTATCGCCGGAGCCATCCGCAAGATCCAGCCATGACCATGACGCGTAAAACTCGCACGTGAAGGCGCTTATCGTAAACGGCGACGACTTCGGCCATTCGGCCGAGGTCAACGCCGGGATTTTGCGCGCGCATCGCGAGGGAATCATGACCAGCGCGAGCCTGATGGTCGCCGAACACGCGCGCGACGAGGCTGCGCGTGCGGCGCGCGACAATCCGCGGCTCGACGTGGGCCTGCATGCGGTGGTGTGCCGGGGGCAGAGTGCGCTCGGCTTCGCGCGGCTCGGCACCGCGGTCGACGCGGACGGCCGCTTTACCGAGAGCCCGGTGCTCGCGGGCCTCCGCTACTATTTCGATCGCAAGCTTAGGGCGCGCCTGGCGGACGAGATGCGCGCGCAGGTCGAGGCTCATCTGCAAGCGGTCGGCTACCTGCACCATATCGACGGCCATCTGAATTTCCACGTGCATCCGGTGCTCGCAGATATTCTGATCGAGCTCGCCGCCGAGTTCCGTGTCCCGAGCCTGCGGCTTCCGCGCGAAGCGGTGATGACCACGCTCGGTCTCGCTCGCGATCACCGAACTCGCAAGCTAACCGAGGCGGTCATCTTTCGCGCGCTCTCGAAGCGGACGCGGCGCAAGATGCGCGAGCGCGGCCTCACCTCGACCGACTGGCTGTTCGGGCTTCATCAGAGCGGCCACCTGACCGAGGCCTACGTGATGGGCGTGATCGCGAACCTGCGCGACGGCAGCACCGAGCTGTACTTTCATCCCGCCGCCGACGTGGGCGGCACGCCGCCGGCGGCCTCGGCGCAGCGCGAAGTCGAGATTCTGCTGAGTCCGCGCGTCCGCGATGCGATCGCCGCGCGCGGCATCCGGCTGACGACGTTCGCAGAGCTCGCGCGGGAGCAAGTGTCCGCGCGCAACTGAGTCTCGGCGCGAAGTTCAGGCTTGATTCGCGGCTTGATCCACGTCTGCTGTTCGCGTTTTCTGGAGTCGAACGCCGACGGAGGTAGTCTCGATGGCGGACATCACGATTCGCGCCGCAACTCGCGCCGATCTGCCGCGCCTCACCGAAATCTACAACTATTATGTGATCAACACGCCGATCACCTTCGACGTGAAGCCGTACACGGTCGAGGAGCGTGCGCATTGGCTCGAGGAGCACAGCGACGGTGCGCGCTATCGCATGTTCGTCGCGCAAGATGATCGGGAGCAGGGCAGGGTGCTCGGCTTCGCGGGCACCGGACGCTTCCGCGACAAGGCCGCGTACGACACCAGCGTCGAGACGACGATTTATTGCGCTCCCGAGGCGACCGGCCGCGGTCTCGGTGCGATGATGTATCGGGCGCTGTTCGAAGCGCTGAAGGACGAAGACATCAATCGGATCCTGGCGGGAATCACGATTCCCAACGATGCGTCCATCAGGCTCCACGAGCGGTTCGGCTTCACGCGCGTAGGAGTGTTCAGCGAAAACGGGCGCAAGTTCGATCGCTATTGGGACGTGTGCTGGATGGAGCGGCCGCGAATCGTTTGATCCGCGCCTCGCGCATCGCGAGCGATTGTCGTACGCTTGATGTTCGCAGCCGGTCTATTAGATGAAACCGCCGCCTTGCTTCGTATCCAAATCAGAAAAGGAAAGGAACTTCGATGCGCGATCAGGAAGGAGCGCCGCTCGCCGCTAAGTCGCACGATTACCGGCTTCCGAAAAACGTTACGCCCCACCGCTACGAGATTCGCCTGACCCCTGACCTTGCCGCCTTCACTTTCGCGGGCGAGGAGAGCGTCAGTGTCAAAGTGAACGAATCGACCGCCGAGGTGGTGCTCAATGCGCTCGAGCTCGAAATCTTAAGCGTGAGTGCCGAGCAGTCCGGCAAATCCGTCGCCGGCCGCGCAGAGCTCGAGTCCGCGAAGGAACGGGCGTATCTCAAGTTCGCCGAACCGCTTGCGCCGGGCGAGTGGACGCTCAAGATCGCGTTCCGCGGCATCCTCAACGACAAGCTGCACGGCTTCTATCGCAGCCAGTACCAGGACTCGGCAGGCAAGACGCACACGGTAGCGACCACGCAATTCGAGTCTACCGACGCGCGCCGCGCCTTCCCCTGCTGGGACGAGCCGGAGCTCAAGGCGAGCTACAAGATCACGCTGGTCGTCGATGCGAACCTGGCCGCGATTTCGAACGCGGGTATCGAGCGCGAGCGCCCGCTCACGGCAAACAAGAAAGAGGTGGTGTTCCGCGAAACGATCAAGATGTCGACCTACCTGGTCGCCTTCATCATCGGCGAGTTCGAGGCGACCGAGCCCGCCGATGCGGGCACACCGCTTCGGATCGTTCATGTTCCCGGCAAGCGCGAGCTGGCATCGTGGGCGCGAAAAATCGGCGTCTTCTCGCTCACCTACTTCGCCGCTTACTACGGCCTCAAGTATCCGGGCGACAAGCTCGACCTGGTGGCGATTCCGGACTTCGCTTCGGGCGCGATGGAGAACCTGGGCGCGATCACGTTTCGCGAAACCGCGCTGCTTGCCGACGAGCACAGCGCCTCGCGCGCCGAACTCGAGCGCGTGGCCGACGTCGTCTCGCATGAGAACGCGCACATGTGGTTCGGCGACCTGGTCACGATGCGATGGTGGAACGGAATCTGGCTCAACGAGGCGTTCGCGACTTTCATGGAGATGCTCGCGGTCGACGCGTGGAAGCCGGAATGGAAGCGCTGGGAGAGCTTCTCGGTGTCGCGCGCGGCCGCGATGGCAGTGGACGGACTGCGCAGCACGCGATCGATCGAGTACGAGGTGCGCAGCCCTGAAGACTGCCGCGCGATGTTCGACATCCTCACGTACGAGAAGGGCGCGGCGGTGTTACGCCAGCTCGAACAGTTCCTCGGCGACGAGGAATTCCGCAAGGGAATCTCGCTCTACCTGCGCAAGCATCAGTACGCCAACACCGAGACCCATGACCTCTGGAACGCGCTGGAAGAATCGTCGAAGCAGCCAGTGCGCAAGATGATGGACTCGTGGATCTTCCAGCCCGGCTTCCCGATCATCGAGGCGTCGGCGCCGCCCGACGGCCGCGGCCTCAAGCTCGCGCAGCGCCGTTTCTACTATCTGAGCGAGAATTCCGATCAGACCTGGCACGTGCCGGTGATGGTGCGCGCGCGAACCGAGCAGGGCGTGGTCACTCGCAAGCTCCTGATGACCGAGCGCGAGGCGACGGTGGAGCTCGGCGGCAAAGTGGATTGGGCGCTGGTCAACGAGGGCGGCCACGGCTTCTACCGCGTGCATTACGCGCCCGAGCTGTTGTCGGCGCTGACGCGCAACTTGGGCGAGC
Organism: Binataceae bacterium (SeqCode); assembly: GCA_036521875.1. GTDB lineage: Bacteria > Desulfobacterota > Binatia > Binatales > Binataceae > DATDGX01. The sequence continues at coordinate 8,006 of DATDGX010000091.1, read as the reverse complement.
TCAAACCGATCGAACGCTTCAGCCTGGTCAGCGACACCTGGGCCGCGACGGTCGCGGGCCTCGGGCCGCTCTCCGAGTTTCTGAAAATGGTGCGGCTGTTCCCCAACGAATCCGACATCAATGTGTGGCGCGCGATCCTCGGCGCATTTGGCTATCTCGACATGATCGCGGACGGCGGCGATCGGCCCGCGCTCGCGGAGTTCGTGCATTCCGTCGTCGCTCCGGCAGCGGCGCGCCTCGGATGGGAGTCGCGCAAAGGCGAAAGCGAACTGGACAGGCAACTGCGCGGCACGCTGATCGGCGCGCTCGGCACGCTCGGCAACGATACCGACGTGCAGAAACGCGCGCGCGAGCTCTACGCGCGCTACGAGGATGATCCGAGCTCCGCCGACCGCGACCTCGCGCCGGCGCTGGTCGGAATCCTCGCGTATTCGGGCGATGCGGCGCGCTACCAGGAGTTCAAGGACAAGTTCAAGGCAGCGCGCACGCCGCAAGAGGAGCAGCGCTACCTGTTCTCGCTGACCAGCTTCCGCGATCGCGCGCTGCTCGAGGCCACCATGGCGATGACGCTCGACGGGCAGGTGCGCACGCAGAACTCGCCCTACCTGATGCATTCGCTACTTCTCAACACCGCATGCCGATACGAGGCGTGGGATTTCATCCAGCGCAACTGGGAGGAGATGTCGCGCAAGTATCCCGACAACGCGCTCCCACGGATGTGCGAGGCGGTAGTCGCGCTGCTCGATCGCGAGGACGCCGTGAAGAGCTTCTTCGCCACTCATCGCGTGCGCCTGGGCGGCAAGATAATCGATCAGCATCTCGAGCGGCTCGCCGTTGCGGTGGGATTTCGCAAGCGCGAGGGCGCGAAGCTGCAGGCGACGCTGCGCGGCCAATTAAGTTAGGACAGCAGCCGGACGAATCGCGCGGACTATTTTTATGCCAGCAGGCCCTTGCCGGGGACGTGATTGACTTCGATTCGGATGCCGTCCGGATCCTCGAACAGCACCGAGTAGTAACCGGGCGCCCAGGAGCCCTCTTCCGGTGGATGAACGATCTCCGCGTTGAGCGCCTGCGCCTGCCGATAGACCTCGTCGACCTCGCCGCGCTCGCGAACGCGAAAGCATACGTGATGCAATCCGACGCGCCGCTGCACGAATCGCTCGGAGCGGAATTCCTCGGCGCTGCGCACGATCCCGCACGCGGTTCGTCCGCCTACGCAATAGAGCGTCTGATCATTCTTGATGACGGTCTTGAGTCCCAGGGACCCGAGCAGCTTTTCGTAGAACGGAAGGCATTGCTCGAAGTTGCTGACGGTGAGCATCACGTGGGCCACGCCGTTAATTTCCATTTGCGCTTCCTCTTGCCGCGGCGAGCCTCCGCCGTCTCTTCCGAGGGCAGCAAGCGACTTCAAGTAATAGTTTAAGTTCCGATGGGCTGCCGCGCCGCTCAGCGTGCGCCGTGCGCCACCATCCGGGCGGGATTCGGCTGCTCGTGGCCCAGAATCGGATGCGGCCGGTAAGGCTTCTCGAGCGCCGCTACTTCCTCGGCAGTGAGCCGAATATCGACCGCCGCGATCGCCTCCTTCAGATGATTGAGCTTGGTCGCACCGATGATCGGCGCTGCGACGCCCGGCGCCTGCAGGATCCACGCGCACGCGACCTGGGAGGGCGTGATGGCGCGCTCGCGCGCGACTTGCTCTACGGCGTCGAGAACCTGGAAGTCGTTTTCGCGGAAGTACATGTTCTTCGCGAACTCGTCGGTGCGCGCACGCGCGGTCGGCTCGTGGGCCTCGCGGGTGCGATTGCCGGCCAGGAAGCCGCGCGCCAGCGGACTCCACGGGATGAGCCCGACGCCCTGGTCGATGCAAAGCGGATTCATCTCGCGCTCTTCTTCGCGATAAGCCAGGTTGTAATGATTCTGCATCGCGACGAAGCGATGCCATCCGTGCTCGTTCTGCGCGTGGAGCGCCTTCGAGAATTGCCACGCCGCCATGCTGCTTGCGCCGAGATAGCGCACCTTGCCCGCGCGCACCAGCGAGTCGAGCGCGTCGAGAGTCTCCTCGACCGGAGTCGCGTAGTCGTAGCGATGAATCTGATAGAGGTCGATGAAATCCATCTTGAGGCGGCGCAACGAATTGTCGCAGGCCTCGATGATGTGCTTGCGGCTGAGTCCGCGCCGGTTGAGCCCGGGACCCATCGGGCCATGCACCTTGGTCGCGAGCACCACGTCGTCGCGCGCCGCCATCTCCTTGAGCCATCGTCCGGTGACTTCCTCGCTCGCGCCCTGCGAGTAAACGTCGGCGGTATCGAAGAAGTTTATTCCCGATTCAATCGCGGTCTTGAAGTGATCGCGCGCCTCGTCGGCGGTCAGCACCCAATCGCGCCATTTCTTGTCGCCATAGCTCATGCATCCGAGACAGATGCGTGAGACGGTAAGGCCGGTCTTGCCGAGCTTCGCGTACTGCATGGTCACTCCAAATCCGCGGGCCTCGATGCGGGCCAGGGGAAAATAAAATTTGTCGAGCCAGGTAACAGCTCAAATTCCGACCCGGCGCCGCACTTGTCAAGGCCGCATCACGATGATGCTGGCGCTATTTCACTCGCGGCGAATGCAGACTAGGATTGTCGGGATGCCGGCCACAGCTCGCGGGGTCACGCCGGCTCCGTTCGTAGCTCAGAATTAGCGCTGATGTGGTGCCCGAACGCGATCCTGAAATTCTAACGCGTTCGAGGCGGAGGAAATATGCGGGTCCTTTTCGTACATCCCAGTCCGCTGATGTACAGCGAGATTTACCTGCGCCTGGAGCCTCTTGGGATGGAGCGTGTGGCCGCTGCGGTGCGCGCGGCTGGGCACGAGGTCCGCATTCTGGACCTCCAGATTTTCAAGCATCGCGATTTGTGGAGCGAGCTCGCCGACTTCCGGCCGCAAGCGGTCGGATTCTCGCTCAACTATCTCGCCAACGTGCCCGAGGTGATCGATCTCGCCAAGGACGTGAAGCGGCTCAACAAGGACTGCTTCGTATTCACCGGAGGTCACAGCGGATCGTTTGTCGCGACGGAACTTCTCGAGCATGCCGAGGGTGCGATCGATTGCGTGATCCGGGGCGAAGGTGAAGCGGCGGCGCAGAAGCTGATCGAGGCTATCGGCACCGACGCGGTCGCGAAGGTCCCCGGTGTGGTGACCCTCGACGGAATGGGGCCCGCGCCGATGCTGCTCGACGACCTCGACAAGTACTTTCCGGCGCGCGACCTCGGGCGGCGGCGCAATAAATATTTTATCGGAGTGCTCGACCCGTGCGCCTCGATCGAGTTCACGCGCGGATGCCCCTGGGACTGTTCGTTCTGCAGCGCGTGGACGTTTTATGGAAAGAGCTATCGCAAGTCGACGGCAGAAGCCGCCGCCGAAGACATGGGCTCGATTAAGGAATCAGGCGTGTTCATCGTCGACGACGTCGCGTTCATTCATCCCGAGCACGGATTTGCGATCGGCCACGAAATCGAAAAGCGCAAGATCAGGAAGCGGTATTACCTGGAGACGCGAGCCGACGTGTTGTGCCGCAATAAGGAAGTGTTTCAGTACTGGCGGCGTCTTGGCCTCGAGTACATGTTCCTGGGACTCGAAGCGATCGACGAAGAGGGGCTCAAGTTGCATCGCAAGCGCTCCTCGCCGGGAATCAACTTCAAGGCGCTCGAGGTCGCGCGCGAGATCGGCGTGACCGTCGCGATCAATCTGATCGCAGACCCGGACTGGGACGAGCGGCGCTTCGAGGTCGTCCGCGAGTGGGCGATCAGCATCCCCGAAATCGTTCATCTCACCGTGGCGACTCCGTATCCCGGCACCGAGCTCTGGTTCACCGAGGCGCGCAAGCTCACCACGCTCGACTACCGGCTGTTCGACATCCAGCACGCGGTCCTGCCGACCAAACTTCCTTTGCAGCAGTTCTATGCCGAGCTGGTGAAGACGCAGGACGTGCTGAATCGCAAGCACCTGGGTTTCTCGGCGCTCAAGGACGTTGCGGCTATCGCCAGCAAGCTGGTGCTGCAGGGGCAGACCAACTTCATCAAGATGCTGTGGAAGTTCAACAAGGTCTACAATCCCGAGCGCCAGTTCGCGGAGCATTCGCGACCGGTGAAGTATGCGATGCAACCGCCGCCCGCGATTCACAGCGATGCGCGTCCGGAGTCGTCGCAACTGTTCATTCACGCTCCGCGGCCTTCGGGGCATGGTGCTCAGTCGACGCCGGTTCCTCCGGCCGGCGGTGGCCGCTGAAGTCCTGATTCTGATTGTCCGCGAGAAAAAAGATGCAGGGGCGGTTCGAGAACCGCCCCTTTACTTACCCGCCCGCGAACTTGGGTGGACGCTTCGCGACAAATGCCGCGATGCCTTCGCGGCCGTCGCGGTTCTGGCACATGTCCGTGATCCACTGCGTCTCGCGTGTCATCTGCGCGTCCAGCGTGTTGGTCGAGCTTTCCAGCAGCAACCGCTTGACTCCTCCCAGCGCCAGCGTCGCGCCAGCCGCAAGTTCCCCGGCCAGCGCCAGCGCCTGCTGCATGAGCTGATCGTCAGGCGCCACCTGCGTGACGATATTGAGTGCGAGCGCATCGCGCGCACTCAATATCGAATTGGTCATCATCAGCTCGCGAGCTTTGCGAAAACCCACGATCCGCGGCAGGAAGTAGGTCGCCGATCCGTCCGGCGTCAGCCCTGCGCGGGTATAGGCCATCGTGAACTTCGCCGACTCCGCCGCCACGACAAAATCGCACGCGCAGGCGAGGCTCATCCCCGCGCCAGCGGCGCTGCCATGAACGGCGGCGACGACGGGCGCCCTGGCATGCGCGAACAGAGTGATCGCATGATGCAGGAAGTGCGTGACTTGTCTCAGGTAGTCGGGCAACTGCGCTTGCGGCTGCTGCGCGAAGGACTTCAAGTCGCCGCCCGCGCAGAACATCCGGCCCGCGCCGCTCAGCAGCACCGCTCGCACTTGGCGGTTCTCGTCGCATCGGCGCGCTGCGTCGCTGAACTCGCGCGCCAGGTTTAGATCGAAAGCGTTGGCGGCGTCGGGCCGATTGAGCGTGATGTGCGCGATATGATTGTCGATCTCGAACAACAGATTTGAGTATTCGGCCATCGCGAAATCTCCTTTCAAAGCGACTGGTACCACTCAACTATCGCGCGCCCAATTTCATCTGGCGAGTCCTCCTGGATGAAGTGCACGCCGTTGACGGTGACCTCCTTCTGATTCGGCCACGCGCGGCAGAACTCGCGTTGTGCACCGGTCAGGATCGCGCCGGGATCGGCGTTGACGAAAAGTTTCGGCACCGCGCTGGTGGTGAGCCAGTCCGAGTAGCCCTGCACGATCGCGGTAACGTCGGCGGGCTCGCCGTCGAAGGGAATCTCGCGCGGCCAGGTGAGCATCGGGCGCCGGCGCTCGCCCGGCTCCAGATACGGCCTGCGATACACTTCCATCTCGGCGTCGAGCTTGCGGATGACGCTGCCCGGCAGGATGCGCTCGATGAAGAGGTTCTTGTTGAGGATCATATCGTCGCCGGCGGGGCTGCGAAGCGCCTTGAAAATATTGATCGCGCTCTCGGACCATTCCGACCACTTGAGCGGCCGCACGATCGCTTCCATGTACGCAATTCCCTTGACGCGCTCGGGATGCCGATGCGCCCAGTGGAAGCCGAGCGCCGAGCCCCAATCGTGAACCACCAGCGTCACGCGTTCCTTGAGCGCAAGGCCGTCGATGAAGGCGTCGAGATGCGTCGCGTGATCGACGAAGCGATAGCTGCTGCTGGGAGACTTGCCCGATTCGCCCATCCCGATAAGGTCCGGCGCGATACATCGCGCGTACGGCGCGAGATGTGGGATCACGTTGCGCCACAGGTACGAGAAGGTCGGGTTACCATGGAGAAATATCATCGGGTCGCCGCCGCCCACGTCGACATACGACATCCAGGTGCCGGGAATCTCAAGGCGTCTGCGCTTGTTGGGATCGGCTGCGGAAATTTCCTTGTCACTCATCGCCCGTTCCTCCGCCAATTCTGAGTTCCTCTACTGATTGCAATCGACAGATACGACCGTTGCCCTGCGCGTGCAAGGTGCATTTGCTCTCGCGGCTGGCGCGGGCGCAAAATCGCGGCTGTCATTTATGGTCGCTTCGAATTCGCACCAGGGGAGATGACGCCGATGGCCGAGCGCAGGCGCAAGTTCTGGGGATGGGGCTACGAGGACCAGGGTCCGAATGCCGAACAGCAAAAACATATCGCGGAGCGGATGGCGAAGCGGTTCGGGCTCGGGCCGCTAACGCTCACGCCGCCGCCGACCGAGAAGGAACTCAATCTTCGCGCGCCGCGCGTCGTTCCCCCCGATTCGCTGAGCGCGATTTGTTCGAGCACGACCTACGAGCGCGCGGCGCACAGCTACGGGCGTGGCTCGCGCGATCTGATCCGCGCATTCCGCCGTTACTATCCCAATCCGTTCGACGTCGTCGCATTTCCGCGCACCGAAGCGGAACTCATCCAGGTGCTGGAATGGTGCGACAGTGACAAGCTCGCCGCGACGCCATATGGCGGAGGATCGAGCGTGGTCGGCGGTCTGGAGCCGCCGGCGGACGATCGTTATCGCGGCGCCGTCTCGATCGACTTGAAGCACCTCGACAGGGTGCTGGAGGTCGACAAGGGCTCGCGCGCGGCGCGAATCCAGGGCGGCGTGCTCGGACCGTCGCTTGAGGATCAGTTGCGCCCGCATGGTTATACGATTCGCCACTTTCCGCAATCGTTCGAATTTTCGTCGCTCGGCGGATGGATCGCGACCCGCTCCGGCGGCCACTATGCCACGCTCTATACGCACATCGATGATTTCGTCGAGTCGCTTCGAGTCGTGACGCCGAGCGGGATCGTCGAGTCGCGACGGCTGCCCGGCAGCGGCGCGGGGCCGAGTCCCGATCGGATGTTCATCGGGTCGGAGGGGATCCTCGGGATCGTCACCGAGGCGTGGATGCGCCTGCAGGATCGGCCGACCTTTCGCGCCGGCGCGTCAATTCCGTTTCCCGACTTCATCGCGGGCGCGAAGGCGGTGCGCGCAATTTCGCAAGCGGGCCTGTTCCCCGCGAACTGCCGCCTGCTTGATGCGGGTGAAGCGCTGAATTCGGGCGCGGGCACCGGCGAGGAAGCGGTGATGGTGCTCGCATTCGAATCGGCGGACCATCCGCTCGAGCCGTGGATGCAACGTGCGCTCGAGCTCTGCGCCGATTATGGCGGCAAGGTTCCCAAGGAAGCGGCGAAGACTCGCACCGACGCTGACGTCACGCGCGAGGGTTCCGCAGGCGCGTGGCGCAACGCTTTTCTCAACGCGCCGTACCTGATGGACACCGTCGCCGCGATGGGTATGGTGAGCGACACCTTCGAGACCGCGATCACGTGGGAGCGCTTCGAGAACTTTCACGCGCAGATGATGGAATGCGCGCGCGACGCCATGACGCGCATCTGCGGCAAGGGCTCGGTGACCTGCCGCTTCACGCACGCCTACCCGGACGGCCCGGCGCCCTACTACACGTTCCTCGGACCCGGGCGGCGCGGCGCGGAACTCGAGCAGCACGACGAAGTGAAGCAGGCCGTTTCGGATTTGCTGATCAAGCTCGGCGGGACCATCACGCACCACCACGCCGTCGGCCGCGATCACCGGCCCTGGTACGATCGCCAGCGTCCGGACGGATTCGCGCGTGCGCTCAAGGCCGCCAAGCGCGCGCTCGACCCACGCGCGATTCTGAACCCCGGCGTACTGATCGACCCGGACTAGAGACTGTCGACTGATCGCGAGAAAAGGACTCCCGCGCGAGCGCCGCTATTCGTCGATGCCGAGTTGCTTGCGCGCCGCTTCGCTCATCATGTGCGGCGTCCACGGCGGATCCCACACGATCTCGACCACCGCGTCCTCGCATCCGGGGATCCCGAGCAGCTTGTCCTGGATGTCCTGCGTGATCATGGCGCCGAGTTGGCATCCCGGCG
>DATDGX010000090.1:0-18135 GCA_036521875.1 Binataceae bacterium (SeqCode) | reverse complement strand
GAATACTTCACGTCTTACTTGAAGATTTCCGAAGGATGCAATCACACCTGCGCGTTCTGCATCATCCCGAAGATTCGCGGCCGTCACGAGAGCCGCCCGCTTGTCAACCTGGTCGCCCTGGCTCGCCAGCTCGCCCGCGACGGCGTCCGCGAGCTCAACCTGATAGCACAGGACCTTACCGCCTACGGGCGCGACCTGACGCCGCCGGTTTCGCTGGCGACGCTGTTGCGCGAGCTGGCGAAGGTCGAGGGCATTCACTGGATCCGGCTGCTCTACTGCTACCCGAACTTCGTAACCGACGAGCTGCTCGACACGGTGGCCGAACTTCCCCAGGTCGTGAAGTATATCGACATCCCGCTACAGCACGCCGACGACGCGATGCTGCGTGCGATGCGCCGCGAGCGGTCTGGCGCGGCGCTCGGCCGCCTGCTCGACCGGGTGCGGACGCGGATACCCGGCGTGGCGCTGCGCACTTCGTTCATCGTGGGATTTCCCGGCGAGACTGACGCGGCGTTCGAGCGGCTGGCCGATTTCGTGCGCGCGGAACAATTCGACCGCCTCGGCGTGTTTACTTATTCGCGCGAGGAAAATACCGCCGCCTGCGAGCTGGCGGGCCAGGTGCCGGAGCGCGTCAAGCGCGCGCGCCGCGCCGAGTTGATGCATATGCAGGCGGAAATTTCGTTACAGAAGAACCGCGACCTCGTCGGCCGCGAACTCGAGGTTCTGGTGGAAGGCCCAATGCCCGGACGCGCCACGCGAATGCGCGGGCGAACGTCCGGCCAGGCGCCCGAAATCGACGGCGCGGTGTTCCTTGCCGGGGACGCCGAGCCGGGCGAATTCGTGCGCGCGCGAATCGAGAAAGCCCTCAGCTACGACCTCCAGGGCAGGGTCGCGGGCGCGGTTCTCTAATATAAGAAGAGGAGTGGTGAACAATGGCGCGTAAACCAGCAGCCACGAACCGAAAGAAGTTCCTGGCTAAAGTCCGTGAGCGCCTGTCGGACATGAAGACCAAACTGCTCAGCGAAATCGACTCTGAACTTAAAGCCGAACGCGAGAGCAACAAGGACGAAGGCATGGATACCTATGACCTCGCATCCGAAGAGCGCGACCGCGAAATCAACTTCATCCTCTCCGACCGCGAGCGCGTGAAGATCAAGCAGGTCGACGATGCGTTGGAGCGGGTCGAGGATGCCACCTACGGCATCTGCGAATCGTGCGGGCTCGAGATTGCCGAGGAGCGGCTCAACATCATGCCGTTCACACGGCTGTGCCGCGATTGTCAGCAGGAGCAGGAGCACGAAGCCAAGTCGCAGCGTAGATTCGAAGATGAGCGCAACACCTATCGCAAGCTCGGCTCGACCGACGCCGACGAAGAGAACATGTAGCGCGATCTGATCCCGCGAATCCGGGTTCCGGCAACATCTCCGCACATGCCATCCGGCGCCGGCGTGATTCGCGCCGGCGCCAGGTTCGTCGCGGAGCCCATGTCAGATCGATGCGACGACGCCGGTGCGAGCGAGTCGCCGGCGCAGCACTCGCCTCAATCTTTACCAGCCACCTCAAACGGGGCATCCTATACGGAATGCCGCGCCGGAGGATCGTGGATACGCGGACCTTTTTGCCGCGCGGATAACTTGATGAAAATTTTCACTGAGCTCGCGAACGCGGCAGACGCCCAGGCGCAGGCGCAACTCGAGCACGACCTCGAACACATCAGGAATAATCTTTCCGGCGTGAAGGCGATCGTCGCGATTGCGAGCGCCAAGGGCGGCGCCGGCAAGAGCATCGCGGCCGTCAACGTGGCGGGAGCGCTCGCGCTCAAGGGCCGCAAAGTCGCGCTCGTCGACGCCGACTTCAATTCACCGAGTGTGGTCGCGATGCTCGGGATGAAGCGGCCGCGCAATCTGCCGATGACGGAGGGAATCGAGCTGGTCGCGGGACCGCATGGCCTGCGCGTGGTCGCGAGCGATCTGATCGTCGGCGGTGAACCGCCTCCGATGAGTTTCCTCGGCGATGACGACGCTCCCGCGCCGCCCCCGCCCGAACGGCTGGAGTCGATGAGCTATGCGCAGGCGATCCGGCTCGTTTTCGGGCAGTCGCGATTCGGCGCGCTGGACTACCTGGTGGTCGATCTCGGGCCGGGACTGGGGAACCTCGATTTGCTGGCGAAGACAGTCAAGCTCGACGGCATCATCCTGATGAGCAATCCTTCCGCTCTCGCCGCGGGCGCCGCTCGTGACGCAGTCCGGCTCGCTGCCGCGAATGCCACGCCGCTGATAGGCATCGTCGAGAACATGGTGGGCTTTCATTGCGACGGATGCCGTTCAGTGCGTCCGCTGTGGCCGGAGGGCGGCCTGCAGGCGGTCGCCCGCGAGGCTGACGTGCCAATCCTTGCGCGCTTCGCCTTCGATCCGCGCCTCGCCGAGGCCTCGGATCGCGGCATCCTGTTCATCCATGAATTCGCGGACACTCCGATCGGAAAGAGCCTCACCGAATTGGCGCAGCGAGTCGAGACGATTCTCGCCTCACGCGCGCGCGTCGCAAACGCAGTCGTGTGATGCGCATCCCGCGCCAAATCCGGTTACAGATTCAGTCGGATCCTTCGTCGTCGGACTCGACAGCGGTGAGCGCAGTTTCCGCGCGCCGCGAGTATTCGAACATGCCGGCTCCATCGCGGCCGCCGAAGCTGAAACGCGCGAAGCCCAACGACGTGTAGATGCGCGTTTGGTCGGGGCCGGGCCGCGAGAGCGGGATGAAGCTCTCGACGTGACCGATGAGCGTCTCGCGCGGAGCGCTTTCACTGTCACTTTCAATAGACATTAGCGCCGAGAGTTGATGCGGTGCTTCTTCGACCGACGGCGTCTCCAGGCTCAGCTCGTGAATTTCGCATCGCGACCATCCCGCCGGTCCGAGCGCCCGCGCACTCTGATTCGGTCCGTCGTCCGTCGCGACGGCTCTCAGCTCGAGCGCCGAGGGCGACGCTGCATCAGGGAAGCACGCCCAGATCATCCGGCGGGCGGTAAATTTCTGCGGACCGAGTCCGGTGAATGACATTCCCGCGCGCACGACCGCATCGAGAGCACTCGTCATACCGTCGACCGAGACCGTTCCGGTGAGCCTGCCGAATGAAGCCTGCGCGGCCGCGTTGCGTGCGTCGGCGCCAGCGCCAGAGGTGATTTGGTCGAGATTGATTCCGCCGCCGGGGAACTCGAGTCGTGCCGAGAGCTCCGCTGCGCCATCGAGCCGTCCCGAGGCGAGGGCGCGCTCAATGCTCAAGTATGCCGAGGAGTCTGGAACCACCACCGCTGCTCCTTTGAACCTGAGCACCAGCTCGCGGCCGTCCTCGGCGAGCGCGAGCGGTCCGAGCGCGATACGACCAGCCTTGCACGTGACGGGGCCTTCTCCGGTGAAGAGCGCGACCCGCCGCCCGCCGAGGAGCATCATGATTCGCGCGCCGAAGCCGGCTCCGATATCGAAGCTGGCCATCGCGCCGATGTGCGTCACAGGGTCGAAGAATTCGACTCCGACACGCGCAGGAGGCGTGGGCACTGGTGCGGACGCAGCGGACCTGGTCGGCACCGCGCGCGGCCGCGGTACTCGGTTCACTACGATTCGGGGCTGCGACGGCGCGTGTCCGTTGGATGCGAACGACGCCTCGATCGCGTCGAGGCATTGCGTACGCAGCGTTCCGGGCATCCGGAGTGCGACCGACAATTCGAGCTGCGCCGCGTCTACCTGCCCGCGCTGCGCAATCGCGGCGATTCTTCTCAGCGGTTCTGTCGTGTTCTCGCGATGCCGCGCGGTAAACGCCTGGAGCAGATTCTGCAGCCCGCCGCCCGGGTAGCGCAGGCCGAAGCTCGGCCGGATCCCGTGCTCGCGAAGCCGCTCCGCAAAGTGCGCGAGCGCTCCGTGGATGAATTCATCGCATGCGGAGACGCAGGCAGTGCCGGGCGGATGCAGCTCCCCGCCGATGTTGCGCAGTCCCAATCCGAAATCGACGCGCGGCTCGATTATGTTCCAGCCGTGAATCAGCAAGACGACCGCGTGGCCGTGCCGTTCGACGATTTGTTCCAATCGATCGGCGATCATCTCGAGCAGCCACGGGGCACGCGCGACCAGTTGCTGGATCCGGTTGCAGTCGAGGCGATTGCGATCCATCCCCGCGTTGATCAGCGCCGCCGCGTTAAGGCGCCGTGCCAACTCGCGCGTGATATCCGCCGTGTGCAGGTCGTTGACCTTGGGATTCAGCATCGAGCGCGTCGCGGGCTCCGCGCGGCCGCCGTGCGGTGCGATCAGAAGGAGCGGGGAGTCGGTGTCGATCGTCTCGAGCCAGGGCTCGGCCCGCGCGCGGGAAGCTGAAGGGCTGGGCGCGTAAGTAGTGTCGGATGCGCTCATTACGATGCCGCATTCATCGCGGCGTCGCGAACGCAGCGCGGGCGTGGAGTGCGAACGAGGCGATCAGGTAGTAAGCGATGAAGCTCAGCGAGGCGAACAGCATCACCGCATTCACATTCGGCAGCATCGCCAGCATCGCGATCGTGATCGCCGCCCAGATGATTCCGAGCGTGAGCGTCAGCGGGCGCAGCTCGACGGTGCGATTCGGATAGATGTATTTGATCGGTACGAAGACCATAACCGCGAAGAGCGCGAGAATCGCGGCGTTGAACGTGGGACTGAGGCCGAGGCAGTAGAGGTAGAACGCGACCAGGTTCCAGTAGTTGGGAAAGCCGAGGAAATAGTGGTCCTCAGTCTTGGCGGTGGTCTGACAGAAGCCGTATGCGCTGGCCAGCATCACCAAGCACGCAAGGCCGAGGCCAACCCAGTTGGACGGCGTGATGCCGGCCTCGATCATCAGGAACACGGGTGCGACGGTGTAGGTCAGGTAGTCGACGATGTTGTCGAGCAGCGCGCCGTCGAACGATGGGACGCGCGCGCGCACATTGACGAGGCGCGCGAGCGGCCCGTCGCTCGAGTCGATAAAGGTCGCGGCGCCCATCGCGATAAACGATGCGCGGAATTCCCATCGGCTCGCGAAGTAAATCGCGAGCAGCCCCGCGACGGCTCCGAGCGCAGTGTACAGATGAACGCCCCAGGCGCATGCCAGCAGGAAACGCCGTCTCGGCATGGTCTCGGGAAGACTTCTCGCGGTGCCGCTTATCGCCAAGTTATTCGTCCGGCTTCAGGTCTCGCGGCCCGAAGTATTCTTCGAGCACCGTCATGAACGGACCGCATGCGCGCCGCGTTTTCACGTGCGCCTGCGCCTCGTTGAGCGACATCCTGCCGAACGCGCGCAGATACGCGATCGCCAGAGTGGGTGCGCGATTGACGCCGCCGTTACAATGCAGAAATACGCGCTCGTGCGCGTCGATCAATTCGTGCAGATCGTCGAGCGCGACCTTGAGATGGGTCTTCATCTCGTCGGCGCTGCCATCGGGGATTGGGGTGCGCACCAGCTTGATCCCGTGCTCCGCGTAGCGCTCACGCATCGCGTCGATGTCGATGCCATTCACGCGCAGATCCTCTTCGTCCTGGAGGTTGAGCACCGCGGTTACCGAGTGAGTATCCTTGAGCCAGTCGACATCCTCGTCGCGCGGATATTCGCCGATCAGCAACTCGGGCGTAATCTCGGCGACTGCGGGTCTGCCCGAATGCCGGGTGGGCCGTGCATGTCCGTTCGGGCGTTTGCTGAACCAGTCTACCATCGGTCTGAGTTTAACTATCAGAGACGGTGGCAATCCAGTAAGAGGCCGCCGTGGTGATCGAGGCGCTGCCACCCTGCGCTGCGACCCGTCCTGAACATCCCGAGGGGCTTCCCGCACTCCGCCACTCGAAAAGCCAAATCGAGGCAAGCGTCGAGGCAGCCGATGCAATCTGGCTGATGAAGAGGGATTGTTCGCGGCTGATGAGCGCCTTCTCGTACCCGTCGCGGTCGCCGCTCCGGGCGAGGCCGCGCAACAAGCGATCGTCATCGATTAGTCTGGCGACGTATTGATGGGCCTGCCGAATCTCGGCGAGTTCCGCCGGCCACACCGCGGCTATGTCGGTGACGCGCACCTCGGGCCGCGCGAATTGCCCGAGCGGCTGGACATGGTGATCGACCGCCAGCTCGATGCGCGCGTGGAGGCCGCGATCGCGGCGATTGTAGCCGTCAAAGCTGGCCGTCGTATGCAGCGGCTGACTCGCGTCTCCAACGTAATGGGCAAGGTAGCCGGCGTCGCGAAGCACGTTTGTGCAGTCGTTGCGCTTCCATTCTTGCGGGAGCTTGTCCGCTATCGAGTCGATCGTCCATGGGAGAGTGCCAGCCCGGATGATCGCTGACGTGCCGAATTGTCGCTGCATCGTGGCGAAATCAGGGGTCAACACGGAGAAAGGATCGGAGCCGAAGTTTTCCAGATCGATGAAGTGACGAATCTCCTCGCTACGGCCGTATTCGTTCTTCAGGACTGAATCGGGTTCGACCGAATGCCGTTCCAGGCGCGCCTCGTTCGCGAGGAATTCGGTCTTCAGCGGAGACTGCGGGAGCGCGCCGATCGCGAGCCGCGTGATCAACCTATGGGTGGCGCTGTCCCACGCAAAGGCGTGCGTGGCGCTGAAAAAAATCAGTGCGAACGAGAGCGATCCGACCACGGCACGCAGCGCGCGATCGCATTGCCGCCCCCCGCGCGTGGCCATCAGCCCTTGGCGTGCCCGCGCGCGTGGGTGGTCGTCGCGTGCGCCTTGTGAGGACTCGCTCGCGGTGGTTCCTGTGACTGCGGCGCTGGTGGTGGTTCGAGCGCCGCCGCCACCGGTTCGGCGGCGCGAAGACCGATGCGTCGCACGCCGCGTCCGCTTTTCAGCGCGACGACCGCCGCGTGCATGAAGTCTGCGAGCTTCCGATACGCGCCCATCCCCTCCGAGCTCTCGGCCAGGTTGCGCAGCTCAGCGTTGCCAATGACGCGGCCGATGCGAACTTCGACGGGGGCGCGGCGCGGCAACAGGCTGCCTTTGCCGAGCACCTTGAACGTGCCGCTGATATGCATCGGGAGCACGTCGCATCCGCTGCGCAGCGCCAGGTAACCGGCGCCGCTCTTGAATTCCTGCATCTCGCCATCGCCCGAGCGGGTACCCTCGGGGAACATCAGCACGCTGCAGCCCGCGCTAAGCTCCGCGAGCGCGTCGTCGAGCGACTCGAGCTGTGCGCGCTCGCGGTCGAAAGGAATCAACGAGGTGAAGTTTGTGGCGAGAAAACGACGCGCCGGAGTGTTAAAGAAATAATCCTTGGCCGCGAGCACGCGCAGGTCGTTGCCCATCGCGGCCAGTGCATAGCCGACCAGCCCGAAATCGACGTGGCTGGAATGATTCGCGACCACCAGCACGTTGCTATTCGCCGGGATGTTGCCGCGTCCAAGGATCTTCGGCTTGAGCCACGATTCGAATGCTGCCCGCTGCGCCTGACGGGCGACAGTAGTGCCCAGCCATCGGAGCGGCCGCGGCAACTTCGGCGTGTACGGTTCCGCGAAGCGAGCGTAGGAAGGCATCCGATGCCGGCTGCCGTTGCCGTTCGCCGCGAGCGCGAGCCGCTGCAGGTCATCGACAGTACGGAGATTGGCCATCTCCTCGGGTCCGATGTCGCGTCCCGCGCGCACCGCGATATGCTCGCCTAGCTCCGCCATCGCGAGCGAGTCGAGACCCAGGTCCTCGATGAGCCGCGTGGTGGGCGTGATTGCGACGGGCTCGCTCGAGACCGCCGTGAGCGTCTCCGCGAGCCACGGCTCGACCTCGGCGCTCGCCGAGGCGGATTGCTCGGGCCTGCTCTCGAGCATCCGTCGGACAATCGCAACGACCTCGGCACGCTTGATCTTGCGGGTGCGCGTGCGCGGCAACTCGGCGTCGGTGAAGCGCAGGATCCTGATTCGCTTGTGCGGGCTGAGCCCCTTGCCGACCTTCTCGAAGTGGCTGCGCAGTTTGTCCTCGACCGAGCGGCGGCTCTCACCGCGCGCATACGCTGGCACCGCCAATGCAGCGACCAGCTCGCCCTGTCCGACGGTGAGCCCGACGACTGCCATCTCCTTTACATATTGCGAGCGGCCGTAGGCTTCTTCGAGCTCGTCGATATAGATGTTGTTGCCGCCCGAATCGACGATGACTTCCTTCGCGCGGCCGACGACCGAGAGTCGGCCATCCGCGTCGAAGCGGCCGAGGTCGCCGGTGTGAAGCCATCCGTCGCGGATCACTTCGTCGGTAGCCGCCTGATTGCGATAATAGCCCGCCATCACGTTCGGCCCGCGCGCCAGAATTTCGCCGATGATGATCTCGCCGTTCTCGCGGCCGTTCGCATCGAGCTTGATCTCGACGCCGTTTAGCGGCTTGCCCACCGAACCCAGTCGGAGCGGCTCGTCGGGATGCGCCGCGCACAGCACTGGCGCTGCCTCGGTGAGACCGTAGCCTTCGAGCAGCCGGATGCCGATGTCATTGAAAAACTCGGCTACTCGATGGGGCAGGGCGGCGCCGCCGCTGACGGCGAGCTTGAGCTTTCCGCCGAGCGCGGAATGCGCCTGGCGAAACAGGATCGAGCCAAGGTTGAGTCCCGAGTCGCGATCGAGGCGCCGGTTCAGGTCGCGCAAATTGTTGAACGCGGCGTGGAAGAACGGCCCGCGCGATTCGACCTCGTCGACGATGCGGCGATGCACCGCCTCCCACAGCGCGGGCACGCCGATGAGCGCGGTAGGGCGGATGTCGGCCAGTGTGCGCGAGAGATTTTTCGCGTCGACCTCGAGCGGGTAGGCGATAGTCGCGCCGCTCGCGAGCGGCAGCAGCATTCCGCACGTGAATTCGAAGGTATGATGGAGCGGCAGCAGTGAGAGCACCACGTCGTCGCCAGCCAGCGCGAACACCCGGCCCAGCATCGAGACTTCCGCGCAGAAATTCCCATGCGTGAGCATCACACCCTTGGGTGCGCCGGTGGTGCCAGAGGTGAACACGATCGATGCGACAGTCTTGCGATCGGGCGCCGGTGGCGCCGCGGTGTCGGCGCGAAGCAGGAACGGACGGCTCAGCTCGGCGAGATCGAGTTCGACGATTTTCGCGACCGCCTCGCGGAGCGTGGTGCCCAGGCGTCGCGCGACCGCCGCCGACCTGAGCGCGGCGCGCGGCTCCGCAATTTTGCATATCGGCGCAAGCTCTTCAGCGGAGATCAGATGGTCGAGTGGCACCGCGATGGCGCCGGCCTCGAGAATGGAAAAGAACGCGAGCACCCAGTCGGGAGAGTTCTCGCTTACGAGCAGGACGCGGTCGCCGGGCTTGATGCCCCGCTGCGCGAGCACGATACCGCCGCGGCGGGCGTGGTCGCGAAGCTCGCGATAGGTGATCGAGGTGCGCTCGCCAGACGGCTTGTGCGCCATCAGCGCGGTGTCGGAACCGTAGCGATCGGCGGCGCGCTCGAGCAGATCGACGAGAGTGCGATGGCGCGGCAACAAGCGCGGCCTCCCGCGGGTATGAAGGTCGAGCTGCGGATAGATGTGACGGCGCAGCCCGGGCATATGAACGTTTACCCAGTAGTCGTGCCAGTCGATCTTCTCCGGATGGAACGGATGGTTGGCGGTGTCGGCCTCGCGCATCGAAGCGTAGAGCGCGCGGATGTGGTTGGAATGAAAGGTGTAGACGAGCTCCTGGATGTACGGGCGGTAGACCTTAACCAGCGAGCGCGCGAGCTCCATCGTGTCCTCGAGCGCGTCGGCGCTGGTCTGGAGCTTGCGCACGCGCTCGGAATTCTCGCCGAGCACGCTATGGGCGAGTCGCGCGCCCTGCTTGAGAATACGCGGAAGCGTGAGACTCGCGAGGTCGTAGGTTGTTTGTGAGACGACCGTGGCTTCCAGATGCCGCGCGAGCCGGCCCAGCGGGCCGCCGTGCTTGCGATGCTCGTTGCGATTGGCGAGCCCGGTCAGCTCGACCAGGCGGTACATCGGCAGCGGATTCCGATCCGAGGTGCAGAGCTGGTAGATGGGCTTCTGCCGCTTGAGCAGCGTCGCCGCGAGAATCGGAATCATCGCATGCGCCGCGAGATCGACCGGGATCACGTCGAGCACCAGCTCCGCTTTCGCGGGATAGAAGCGGTAGCCGCGCCCCGCAAGGTAGGTCAGCGGCGCGCTGGTGTTGACGCCTTGGTTCCAGCCGGGGAACGGATCGCGCAGCGCGCTTTCGATTACCGCGGGCCGCACGATCGTCACGTCGAGCGTGTCGCGCGCGGCAAGCACGAGTTGCTCGCCGAGGCTCTTGGTGTAGCTGTAGGTGTTGGGCCATCCCCAACTGAGCGCGCGTTTGCGCCCGATGTCTTTGAGGCGATCCTCGACCCATCGCTTGCGCCGATGCTCGAGGCCGGTCTCGTGACCGTCGAGGACCTGGCCGTCCTCTTCCGCGGCGGCGCGCAGCTCGGACTGGCGCAACTGGTCGCGTGACTCGGCCTCGACTCGGGCAATCGCTGCGCTCGCTTCGCGGATCTCGCGTTCGAGGCTGAAGTTGCGTCGGCCGTTGGGGCACCAATTCTCCGGCAGGTCGTCTTCGAAACGATGACCGTCCGCATTGCCCGCAACGTAGCAGGTCGAGACGTGAATCATCGCGGCGCCGACCTTGCGGCAGAACTCGATCACGTTGGCGACGCCGGCGGTATTGACCGCCAGCGCTTTTTCCAGCGACGCCTCGAAGTTCACCAGACCGGCGCTATGCACCACCGCGTCGAGACTGCCGTGCTTGAATGGGTCGGCGTCGTCGCTCAGCAGGCCTTCGTCGGTGATATCGCCGGAGACGACCGCGATTTTACTTTCGATGTAGGAATCGAAACGATCGCCAAGATGCTCGCGCAGCGGGCTCATCACCGGGGAGTCGAGAATCTCGCGGCGGAAGCGGCCCTGGCTCGAGCGGCGGTCGCCGCGAATCAGCAGATAGACGCGATCGATTTCCGGATGCCATCGGAGCAGCAGCTCGAGGAAGACTTTGCCAAGAAAGCCGGTCGCGCCGGTCAGCAGGATGCGCCGCTTGCGCAGCGTCTGCTCGAGCGGCGGCATCGCCGCGGCGCTGGCGCGTCCGTTGCCGTTCCCGGTGCGGCCGTTTCCGTTGCTACTCGACATCGGCAATCACTATTGGCGGCAGATGCAAGTACGTGATGGTGGCCGAGCGCCCGAGGTCGGAGGTCGCCATCGCGATCGCCTGGTCGAGCGTGTCGGCCGAATCCCATCCAAGCCGCGCCGCGACTTCCGGCTCTTCGCATCCAGCGGCGATCACGCGCCCCACGTGCTGGCGCGCGGGCTCGCCCCAATACCACATGTAGAACGGATGCACGCCGTGATACGCGTGCCCGTAGCGATACATGTGGATGTAGGTCGGGTTGCGCACGAACTCGTGCTCGAAGGCGCGCTCGAGCTCGATCGCGTCGGTCGTCTCGGCGAGGCATCGATGGAAAAACTCGATGTAGCTCGGGTGATGCTCGGGATGGAACTCGTCGCGCAGCGGATGGCATACGATGACGGTGCCGCCCGGCCGCACCAGCGGCTTGCCGCGATACATATTGAACAGGTAACCGAGCCCGGTGCACTGCACTAGGATCGGGTTCATGATCGAGTTGACGTTGTAGGGACAGATGAACGGGACGCCGACGATCAGAATGTCGGACTGCCCCTTCACCGGCACCGCGTATTGCTGGAAGACCTTGGCGAGCGCCTTCTGATGGACCGCCTCGGTCTCGCCGGCCCACACCCCGGTCATTCCGTACGGCGAGGAATAATTCTGCAGCGCCTTGCGCCGCAAGTCGTCGGAAAGATTTCTGAGCGTCCACTTGAAGCCGCTGAGACGCGTGCGATCCCAGTCGGTGAAACGGTCCTCGTTCTTGTGCAGGAAATCGAGCATCCCGCCATACATTCGCGTGTTGACCGCCGTCTCGACGGTGAACACGTTTACATTGTCGTTAACAATTTTCCCCATCCGATCTGAGGAACGATGGAGCGCCGAGCGGGTCGGGTCCATGTACGAATGGCTATCGCGGAGCGTGGCGGCGTTGTGATGGTGGCGCAGGCTCTGGTACGGAGCGAGCCCGACCGCAACGGACTTGTGCCCGCCGTCCATCGGTACCAGGTTGATGTTCACGTAGATGAGCAGATCGGACTCGACGGCGCGCTTGCTCAGCCACACTTCCTCGCCGTGATCGGTCTTCCCTAGCATGGCGAGCTCGGCGCGATTTTCGGCGTCGAAGTTGTACAGCCGATCGGGCCAGAATTGCTTGTACGCACGCTCGCCGACGGCGCGGCGAATCTCGGCTTCAGTCATCCGCCGGTGCAGCGAGGTCGCGATGATCAGATGCACGTCGTCGACCCCATAGTCGGCGAGCGTCTGCAGCACCTGGTTCAGAATGCGCTCGCGAATATCGGGCCGGCGCATCGGCGGCAGCGGCAGGCTGATATCGTCGATCGCGACGGTGACGCGCATGTTGGGATTCAATTGCGCGAACAGCGGGTCGGCATTCTCGGGGCGAAGCAGCGCGTAGCGAATCGCCTGGTCGGGATCGGGCAGCGCCTCGAGTGGCGGCGGCGGATAGATCACGCGCGTCCCGACTGGCAGCTTCTCGAACAGGAAATCGTCGCCGTAGGCAATCAACCGGCGCTCGGAGCGGCGGTTGAGCGTCACCACCAGATCGCGGCGCGCCCCAACCTCATGGCGCAGATCGGCCGGCTTCAGCTCCTTAATCTTTGATTCAGGACGCGCCATCCGATTCGCTCCGTTCAATTTCCTGGACGCGCTCGTCGCCGGACGGCGCCGCGTCGGCAGTGCTCTGCATCTCGAACTCGATGATTGGCCAGTGGCGGCTCATCGCCGCCGCTTTCAGCTTGCGATCGGGATTTACGGCCACCGGATGACCCAGCGAGGCCAAGAACGGCATGTCGTAGTTCGAGTCCGCGTAACCCCAGCATTCGGCAAGATCGATTCCTCGCTCCGCCGCGTAACGCTCGCACCAGAGCGCCTTGTCCTCGCCAGCCATCACCGGTTCCGCGAGCCGGCCGGTGGCGCGGCCACGGCTAATCACCAAGCGGTTGCCCGCGCAGTCGGCGACACCGAGATGACGGGCCAGGGGCTCAGCGACGAAATCCGGAGAGCCGGTGACCAGCACCGGCTCGAGCCCGGCCTCGCGATTCGCTTCGAGCATCTCGATAGCGCGCGGGAACAGGTGCTTCAACAGGATGCGGTCGCAATATTCCTCGCCGAGCTCGAGTAGGCGGTCGTGCGACACGCCTTTGAACGATTCGAACAATATGGTGTTTAGCTTGCGGCGATCATCGCGCTCGGCGAGATAAAGCCGCGGCACTCGCGCGGCAAACCCGAGCAGGTAGGACACGCGCCCGCTCCATTCGCCGAGATTGGCAAGGATGAACAGGGTCATGTGAATCAGGTTGAGGTTGACCAGGGTGCCATCGAGGTCGTAGAAGGCGGCGCGTCGGCTATGGGCATGGCGTCCGTTGCGAGGCGAAAGTTTGCGATAAACTGACATGTCAGTCTAGTTGCGGGTAATAAAAAAGCCGCCCTCGCCAGGAGGTTCATCCAGATTGCGAACCGCTTCCAAAAGCTCGGGACGGGCGACACCGCGCAGCCCAAAGTCGAGTATCTCCTCGACCAGCGCGGAAATGTCCGTCGAATGATTCCTTGACAGAAGCCCGATGACCTCCTTGATGCCTCCCAGGATGCAATACGAGACCGCGCGCGTGTCGGATTTACGCACCAGGTTCATCTGGATGCCGAGATCCAGCGAGCGCTGAATCATCGCCGCGATGCGGTCGTAGAAATCGCGAATTTTGGCGTCAAGCTCGCGATCGAATCCAATCGAATGATTGAGCAGGATGTCGGTCAACTCGCGCTCGGCCAGAACGTAGGTCAGCACGCGGCGAAGATTCTCGCGCAACTGCTCGACCGGGCTGGCTTCCTCGGGTCCGACGCGCAGGCGCAGAATCCGGGTGGTCAACTCGTTCACCACCTGCTCCAACAACTCCTCGAAAAGGTCCTTCTTGTTTTCGAAGTAGAGGTAGAACGTGCCGCGGGCGATTCGAGCACGGGCGATGATGTCCGCGACGTTGGTGCGATGGTAGCCCTTGCGGGCGAAGATGCGCTTGGCATGGCGCAGCACTTGGGCGCGCCTGGCCTGTCGTTCCATTCAGATGCTCCTTGCAAATTCTGAAGCTATCCGCGTTTCCCCGTACTGTCAAACAGCGACGCAAGAACCGTAAACAGCCGTGCACGTGGCGTCAGTCATCGCGATATGGAACGCTGAACGCGCGATCCAGCAATTCAGGAGAACGATCATGAGCGATCCGTCAATCTGGAATAAAGCGCGCGAAATCGCGGCGAAGGCGACCTGGGCTTACCTGGCGACTGCGAACAGCGACCAGCCCAAGGTCAGGGTGGTGCATCCAGCTATCGAAGGTGAGCGCGTATGGGTCGCGACCGGCGCCGCCTCTCCCAAGGCGCGCCACGTCGCGAAGAATCCGAAGGTCGAACTGTTTTACCAGGTCGGTCCGGACATGGTTCACCTGACCGTCACCGGCAAGGCCTCGTTCGTCGAGGATCCCGCCGAGAAGAAGCGAATCTGGAATGGAAAGATTTTCGATTACGACCTCGCGCAGTTCTGGCCCGGTGGCGCCGAGTCGAAGGACTTCGGCCTGATGCTGATCACGCCGAGCCGCGTCGAGGTGACGTCACTGGCCGAGATGTCGCAAGGCAAGCCGCCGCAGGTGTGGCGCGCCGGCAAGCGCCGGTAGTTGATGTGCGGGTCCGGCTTCGTGGCCGCCGCGCCCGATTAGCGCGCACGACTGATTGACTGCGCGCCCCGGCACGATTAATTGACGACACGCGCGGCTAGCCGCGCACTCGTTCGCGGGCGAAGATGGCGCGCTCCTCGGCGGTCATCTTCTCGCGGATGCGCGAACCCTTGCCGATGTGGCGATAGAGCCCGCCCTCGGAGAAAAACTCCTCGTACGGCTCGGCGGGAATCGGCTCGGGCGGCACTTGGTCGGTGATTTTCACGCCGAGCACATCCTCGACGAGGCTCGAGTCGTACATTCGGACGGCATCATAGTCGGTGAGCAGCGCGCAGACCTCGACGCAGATGTAGCATCCGATACACTCCTGGAAACGGTCCTGCACCGGCTGCACGCCGCGGTTCGGGACCGACCCCAGCCGCAGGTATTCGATGCACTGGACCGGGCAAAACTCTGGGCACTTGCCGCAAGGGAAGCACAGGTTCACGTCCATGAAGGCGACTTCACGCGGGCGCTTTTTCTTCTGCGAGATTTCGTCGGGAGTTTCCGGAACGCGGTCTTCCTTGAGCCGGCGCTTGATGATGTCGATTGCGCTCATGGATCCATAATGCCGCGAGCGCGACATGCGTAGTCAAGACGAAACGGTTGCGATCGTAAGTAGATGGGCGTACCTGCGCGGCGAGCTGTCTGATCGAGAATGATCTATCTGATCGCGAATATGTGGCCGGCAGCCGTTCCGACGTAGATCACTCTGGCAGATGATGCGGCCGCGCTCGTCACATTCGCGAAACTCCGCGAGGTCCAGATATATGTGCCATCGGCCGCGATAGCCGCGGCGAGGCCGTCCGACCCGACGCCGAAGACTCCACCGGCAGCCGTAGCTGCAAGCGGTGTCGTCCCCGGCGTGACCGCGTCAAGCGTCCAGGCGAGGCGGCCGTCAGGTCCGATCGCGATCAGCGCGCCGGCGCCGACGTAGACGTTCCCCGACGATCCCAGCGCCGGTCCCGAGGTAACGGGATGGTCTGCGCCGAAATGCCAGAGCTCGGAACCGGTCCGCAAGTCGATCGCGTAGATAGCGCCGCTTGTCGAGCCCACGTACGCCGCGCTATCGGAGGCCGCTAGCTGGCCCGAGAATCCACCCGCGGGCATGAATGACCATTGCACCGCGCCGTCCGACGACAGCGCCGTAACGGCGCCATTGGAGGCGGCGGCGAACAATCCTTCGCTAGTAGGAATCGCCGCGACCGGAGTTCCGCCGATCGTTACACGCCAATCGACTTGGCCTGGAGCGCCCGCCGCGACCAGTTCGTTGCCCACCGCCGCGTAGGCGGCCGTGTCGGTCGCCGCGAGCAGATTCGCCGCGCCGCCGACGTCGACGTGCCACTGGAGCGATCCGTCGGCGGCGAGCGAGTCGATGCCGTCGGACGAGCCGGCTGCATAAATCGTATCGTTGGGTGCAACCGCTACCGTCGAGCCGCCGACCGGCCACGCAAAGACGATGTGCCCCAGGCTGTCGATTGCGTGCAGGACTTGATCATGGGTGATGAAATACGCGTGTCCATCGGGAGCGGGCACGATCGGTCCGCCGAGCTTGGCGCCTGCGTTGTAGGCCCACTTCAGAGCACCGGCACTGTCGCCGCCTGCGGCAGCCGTCTCTGCAGTCGTGGCTGCGCTGATGGCTTCAGCGCTGCGGGCCGCCCCCGATGTCGCCGCGGCTTTCGGTGTCGGCGACGGTGGCAGCGGCGTCGGGCATACGCAGTCGGCAGCGGGCGTCGCGACGCCAACTCCGATCGGCAGGCTTATAAACCCGCCGGAGCTCGCTGCTATACAGGCGCATCCGGCGGTTTGGCCCACGAACGCTCCGCCGGCGCCGGCCAGCGGCGGCAGCAGGACCTGACTATTGCTGGAGGTCCAAAGGGTAGTCGAGTTGTTGGTTAGATCGTCGATTTCCGTCTTCTTGCCCAGGACGAAGGTGCCGTGCGCGCTGAAGTTGATCGTTTCCTGGAGTCCGACGACGGTGCTTGTCGCGCCGGGGCAGGGCGTCAGTGTCGGAGTTTCTTTGGGGGTAGGGCTAGGCGTAGGCGTGGCAGGTGGCGGCGAGCCCATGCAGATCGCGATCGATTCGAGCTGGAACCCAGTCGTCGGTCCGGGACCGCAAACCTGACCCGCTGGACAACCACTGCTTCCACCGCCGCAACTCAGAACCAACGCTCCGAATACAAACAGCAGAACCGGCGGTATCACTAGCCATCTGATACGCCGCGACATCGAACCAAAAGCTATGACTGCGGCCTTTGTCCAAGTCAAGGAACGCTAGGTGCCAGCCGCTGCATCCTGGAACGGCCACGGCCCCGCCGTCGCCGGCGAAAATGATGAATCGCAAGCACGCGGCGCGTTAGCAAGTAAGTGGAACTGGCGGAGAAACTGAAGCTTAAAAAGTGCGTCAGAAATGCTCCGTGTGAAGGCGTTCGTTGACCGCGCCGCGTGACACCCGCGAACCGGAAGGGCGGAGATATTATGGGCAAAAAAATGGGCGGGCAGTCAGGAAGGGGGGGTTCCTGATGCCCGCCTGTTCGTAGCGGCCGTCCGCGTACGCGGCGGACGGTACCCGGTTGGTGGGAGGAGCATCCAACCAGAGTGGGTGCCAGAGCCATCTATGCACCCAAAGTTTTAGACGAGGACCCATCCACAATATTCAGCCGGAATTCAGTCGGAGAAAAATTCGGTTGCGCGCTGTATCGCGGACAAGCGAGACTGTCGTCGGAGGCATCGAAATGGAATATCGTCGACTCGGCCGGACCGGGCTCAAGGTGGCGGAATTGTCCCTCGGATGCATGACTTTCGGGCGGGAAACCGACGAGGGGACGGCCAGCAGGATACTCGACAAATACATCGAAGTGGGCGGGAATTTCCTCGATACTGCCAACGTTTATGCAGCCGGAGCATCGGAGGAAATCCTGGGACGAATCGTTGGCAAACGCCGCCAGGCGCTCGTAATCGCGACCAAAGTCCGCTTCCATCCGAACCTTTTCACCGGCAAGTCCGTCGGTCCCAACGAATGGGGCCTGTCGCGCGGGCATATCATGGCGGAGGTCGAAGCGAGCCTGAAACGGCTGAAAACCGACTACATCGACCTCTACCAGGTCCATTCGTGGGACTTCGAGACGCCTATCGAAGAGACCATGCGCGCAATGGACGATTTGGTGCGTCACGGCAAGGTGCGTTATCTGGGCGCTTCGAATTTTACCGCATGGCAACTGATGAAAAGCCTGTGGGAAAGCGATAAGCACGGCTATTCCCGGTTCGATTCGTTGCAGCCTCAGTACAGCCTGATTTCGCGCGAAATCGAGCGCGAGATACTGCC
>DATDGX010000089.1:0-3534 GCA_036521875.1 Binataceae bacterium (SeqCode) | reverse complement strand
ATCTCGCCCGCTCCCGCGACTTCGGCTACGGTTTGCGCGCTTTGAGAGAGAAGATCAGCGGGATCAAATCGCCCTTGATATGCCAGCCGCTACGGCCGTCGGGCTCGCAGAACGGGAACATCCGCCATGGGCATGACGAATGCTCCCGGAAGAATTCGATTTGCAATCCGGCTTCGATCAGCGAGTTGACGATACTGTCGACGGTGTGAATCCATTCGGCGTTGTTGTGCTCGTTCAAGTAGGCCGGGTCCGCATAGTCCTTGCCGCCGGATGAAACGATCATGTCCTCGCGGAAATACGGATACTGGATTCCCAATTCGGCCGCGTCGTCCTCGTTGTTAAAAATGATCGCGAACGGATGCTGGTCCGCGATATAGAAAAAGCCGCCAGGCTTGAGCGAATTCGCGATCACCTGTGCCCAGCGGCGCATATTGGGCAGCCACGTGATCGCGCCATAGGACGTGAATACCACGTCGAACTTGCCGTCGACCGCGGACCGCGCGTCGTAGATGTCGGCGCAGATGAAGCGCGCCGGGATCTCGAGTTCGCCGCTAAGAGAGCGCGCGAGCTTGATCGCCTCGCCGGAGAAGTCGAGGCCGGTGACCGCCGCGCCGAGCCGTGCCCACGACATGGTGTCGAGTCCGAAGTGGCATTGCAGATGAAGCAGCGACTTGCCGCGGACATCGCCGATTTCCGCGACCTCCAGCTCATGCAACGAGATTCGTCCCGCCTTGAAGCCCGCGAGGTCGTACATCTTCGAGCGGGCATGCACCGGCACGAGAGCGTTCCATTTCGCGAGATTGGTTTTCAGCCGCTCGTCCATCATGACCGCCGAAACGACACTACACGGTTCTGCATGCCACTCCCCGCGTCACGATGCGCGACCGGCTTGCCTTTGGACCGGCCTCATCTCGAAGTGAT
Source organism: Binataceae bacterium (SeqCode) (assembly GCA_036521875.1). GTDB lineage: Bacteria > Desulfobacterota > Binatia > Binatales > Binataceae > DATDGX01. The sequence continues at coordinate 2,613 of DATDGX010000089.1, read as the reverse complement.
GCTGATCGAGTTGCCGTCGGGATCGAGATAGCGGGCCGTCAGTCCCCAAGGCTCTTGCCGCGGCTCATGTAGGACCCGCGCGCCGGCTGTTACTACTTTGGAATGAAAGGCCGCCGCATCCGCCACCGATATTCCTATCGCTGCGCCGCGGGTCACTGGCCGGTGAGGCGGCAGCGCCGGAAACAGCGCGAAGTGGATGTATGCGCCATCGGTCCACGAGAATGAAGCGTGGTGACCCCCGATCCAGACATCATCGGCAGGCTCGTTCGCGCTACGCTCGAGCGGAACGCCGAAGATGTCGCGATAGAAATGCACAGAGGCCTCGAGGTTGGAGGCATGAAATTCAACGTGTATGAGCCGCTCGACGTTACTCATTCGCTTCCCCTCCGGTGACTCCCGCGTGAGTGTATCAGCGGGCGATCCTGCACTTCTTAACGACCAACCGTCTCGCAAAATGAACTAACTAGTCTCGAGGTCCGTACGAGTAGTTACGATGCCAGTATACTTCGTCGGTGAACCCGAGACGGCGGTACCATTGGATAGGAGTATCGTCCGGGTTCGTGTTGATAATCACTGAACGGCCGCCGGTATCGTCTCCGTCGGCGAGAACTTGACATAGTAATTGGCGCGCGATGCCGCGGCCACGATACGGAATCCGCGTCGCGAGGTTAAAGATCAGGCGGTCGGGACCGTCATAGTAGCCGGCAATCGCGGCCGGCTCTGCGCCGACCCGGGCAAGTAAAAATCGCCCCGCGCCGCGGGACTCGCTCGTCCGCACCGCGACCTCTTGTGCCAGTGGTTCGGGTGCCGGTTCATTCTCGCTGTTGGCGAAGCCTTTCAGCTTCACCGTCGCGAACTCGCTCATGGTAGCGGCAGTGACGGGCTCAACGGTTACGCCCGTCGTCGAGTGGCTTCGGGCGATGGCGCCGACGTGAGCCAGGTACACGACAGCAGCCTGCCGGACGCATCCCGCAGCGCTCAGCGCGGGCCCGAGCGCGAGCTCGAGGCGGGAGTCATCAAGCCAGATTTCCAGCGCACGGCCGGGAAAGTAGCTGCGCGCGTCGGCGATAAACCCGGGCACCTCGCCGGGTGACAGGTCGCGAACTAGTATTCGTCCAGTTTCCGGGCTGTGGAGGTTGCAGCGGTAGAATCCAAACCGCCGCTGCTCGACTTGAATACCTACTTCGGGAAACGAGTTCCGATACAGCGCCTCGAGTTCGCTGCGAATACGATCATGTTCGGGATGACGCATCGAAAGAGATCATAGGCCGCCGGCCGGCGGCGCACCGGCCTTCTTCACGGCCTCGACGTCGATCGTGATTGCAATCTGGTCGCCGACCAAGACGCCGCCGGCCTCGAGCGCCTTATTCCAGGTCAGCCCGAAATCCTTGCGATTGATTTGCGTGGTCGCGGACGCGCCGGCGCGCGTGTTACCCATCGGATCCTTAATCGTTGACGACGGTCCGGTCACGTCGAGCACGACTTCTTTGGTGACACCATGCAGCCTCGGGAGCTCGGCTGTTTGCCGCGCGGGAATTGTCAGTTCAACTAACATGAACATTCTCCTCAGATGCCATGCGAAAATGCCGCAATACGAGGTTGAGCGCAAGATAGATCTCTCCCCCCGAGCGTTTTGCGGCTCTGCCGTCGCTGCGCTGACAGCGCCGATGCTTGGTCGGTGGCGCGCAACGCGGTAGGTCTATACGGCGATGGCAAGTCTCGTGAAGCGCACCCGCGTCCGCTTTAACTACCAGGGCCGGTTTCAGATCCTGCTCGTGCTCCTGTTCGCGCTGCTGCTTTCGATTCCGGTTTTCCAGGGCCATCGGCTCGCACTCTTGTTCGTGCGGTTCGCCCTGACGGCGGTGTTGTTCGCGGGAATCTACGCCGTGAGTCACCGCCGCGCGCATCTCATTGTCGCGATAGCCATTGCAATTCCGACCACGCTCGGCAGGTGGCTCCCCGAATACAACTCAAACATCGACTGGTTCGCGACAGTCACCCTCCTGACCGCACTTTTCCTCGCCTATACCGGATTCGTAATCATCAGCCTGGTCGCGAGGTCGAAGGTGGTTACCTTCGACACCATTAGCGGGGCGATCTGCGGTTACCTGCTGGTCGGCATGACCTTCGGATTCCTGTACTCAGTCGTCGAGGTGTTGCAGGCGGGAGCATTCAATTTTCAGGTGGATCCTTCGGTGCGTCCCGGCGCCGATTTTCTGATGCGTTCACAACTATTGAGTCTGATTTATTTCAGCTTCGTCACGCTGACCTCGACCGGCTTCGGAGACATCCTTCCGGTCGCTCCGATAGCGCGGACTATGGCGGTGCTGGAGGCGATGGTGGGGCAATTCTACGTGGCAATATTTATCGCGCGACTAGTCAGTCTCGAACTTTTGTATTCAAAATCGCGATCTAACCCAAATGACTAATGCTCTCTATGTTTGCACGGTAATAGTCAGTCGCACCCTGATACCGCTGACTAGTTAGGCAGATGGCTAGTTCGATACTCGCCTGGTTCAGAGAAGCGCCGTGGCTTACACATCGGCGCCTGGTTGCATATCCGAAACTGTTCCTTGCAGGTTACGCCGTGAGCGGCATTGTCTGGTTGCTGCT
>DATDGX010000088.1:0-4842 GCA_036521875.1 Binataceae bacterium (SeqCode) | reverse complement strand
GCAAGCATGAGGCTGGGCAGGCGCTCGAAGCTTTGGCGGGTCTCGATTTTCAGCACGATTCCCAGGCGACTGCCATTGAGCTCCCGCATTCGCGATTGAAGTTGAAGGATGTCGCGCTCATGGCGCACGAATGACATACCGACCAGATCCGCGTGTCGAACGATGAACTCAAGGTCCTGGAGATCCTTCGGCGTAAGTGCAGGCAAACTGAGGTTCGTATCGGGCAGATTGATCCCTTTGTCGGCACCGAGGCGATCCCCGTTTGCTTTGGCGTGGGTGATTTCGACGCGAAGCGAATCTTGCTCGACCTCTTTCACGACTCCGCCTATCTTGCCGTCGTCGAACCAAATCATCTGGCCGGCCTTAACCGTCGAGAAAACTTCCGGCAGCGCGCACGAGATCGTCGCGGGAGTCAGCATCCGTCCGTCCGAATCGATCGAAGCGCCTTTACCCATCACAGGTTCGCGGGTGAGCAACAGGAAGTCCCCTTTTTTGAGCAGGATCCCTTGCTCGCGCGGCGGCAGATCTTCTACTTGTGCTTCGCGCGTGGCGTCGTTGCCCGAGTCGTCGCGCAGCAATAGAGTTCCCGGGGTCACGTATGCAGTTTGGCTGCATTGAGCCCATCGTCCCTTCGCGCTGCCACCTACCACTTCGAGAATTCGTCGCTTCCCGCGTGCATCTTTGAAGTGAATGCGTTCTCCGGCTCTTACCTCCGCCAGCCATCTCCCTGCGACCGGCAACGCCGCATCCGCATCCGCGGAGAGAGAGTGGCTGCCCTCCGCAGGCTCAAGCCAAACTTTCGCGGGCTCCGTGACGTGTCCAAACCCATCGCGCCGCGGATGCCACACGACAACCCGTGGGCCCGGTTCTATCGCTCCTGTGACTACTAGAAATTCCGAAGTCGACGAAAAGTCTGGAGTTTTAGGATTCACCGACGCAATATCGCCGGCATGCTTAAACTCGTGCGATCAATCGTTTCTCGGCTTGTAGGCGGATTCCGTAGTCGGGCGGTGGTGGAATTAGAGAACCTCGCCCTGCGTCACCAGCTGCACGTTCTTCGCCGCCAGCGGTCAGGTCGGTTCCGGCTGTTTACTTTCGACCGCTTGCTGTGGGTCTTGCTCTACCGATTGTGGCCGCGCTGTCTGGAAATGATGGTGTTGGTCAAGCCGGCAACGGTGATCCAATGGCACCGTCAAGGATTCCGACTGTTTTGGCATTGGCGCTCGAAATCAGGGCGACCGTCACTGGAGCGCGAGGTTCGCAATCTGATTCGGCAGATGAGCGTCGCCAACCCACTGTGGGGCGCGCCCCGGATCCACGGTGAACTGCTCAAGCTCGGCATCGAGGTCAGCCAAGCGACGGTCGCCAAGTACATGGTGCGAAGGCGAGGTGCGCCTTCCTCAACTTGGCGCAGCTTCCTGCGCAATCACGCCGAAGGCATTGCTGCGATCGATATGTTCGTTGTGGCGTCTGCTTCGTTTCGGCTGCTCTACGTCATGATCATTTTGGCTCACGATCGAAGGAAGATCGTACGCACCGCCGTCACTGAACATCCGACGGCAGCCTGGCTCTCACGCCAGGTGACCGAAGCCTTCCCGTGGGACACGGCGCCCCGATATCTGCTGCGCGACCGTGACGCATCGTATGGCTCTGATTTCCACAGCCGGGTCGAGGCGATGGGCATCGCGGAAGTCATCACGGCGCCACGCTCCCCGTGGCAGAACGCTTACGCCGAGCGCGTAATCGGTTCGATCCGGCGCGAATGTCTCGACCACCTCGTGATCTTCAACGAGCGTCACTTACGCCGAGTCCTGTCCTCGTACGTCGACTACTACCAACGCACCCGCACGCATCTATCGCTCGATAAGGATTGCCCCGACTGCCGCCCGATTCAGCTTCGCAGCGTCGGACGAATCGTCGCCATACCAAAAGTCGGCGGTTTGCATCATCACTACGAGCGCCTCGCCGCCTGATTCGTATCCGATTCCTGCTCACCAATCGTTGCGCGGCGGCCGGTACGCCGTCGTCTGAAGATCTCCTTATCGGAGGTTTTTCAATCTCGATCGGGGGTCGGCCGTTTGTAGTTCGGATCGCAGCTCGTTTCACTTAAACGTGTCGATTCGATACCGACTCTCGCGGCTGCTCAAATTCCGGTTCAGATGGAGTTTTTAGCAGCGACAGGCGATGGAGGACCTTGAGGTCGGGTGATGGCTCACGGAGCCGAATGGGGCTCCGGTCGCAAACGACGATTCGCTGCTGGCGAGGAACAGCACCATGTTGGCGGTCTCCCTCCGGCTCGCCCATCCGCCCCAGTACCGAGATGACGGCTGACCGCCTTGGGATCGGGTTCGGCGCCGCGCCGGATGCGTTTGGCCATCTCGGTCTCGATTCCACCCGGACAGATGCAGTTGACGCGGATGTTAAAACGCGCGTACTCGAGCACCGCCACGCGTGTCATCGCGATCACGCCGGCCGCGCCGCGCAGTATGCCGCGCCGCTGCGCACCGCGACCATCCCGGCAATCGACGTCTGGTTGATCACCGAACCGCCGCCGGCTTCGGCCATCAGGGGCAGCACGTATTTCATGCCGAGAAACACGCCGCGCAGGTTAATCGCGATCACGCGGTCGAAGGCCTCCGCCGTCATCTTGCCGACGTACGCCCGGTTCACCTTCGATGCCGGCGTTGTTGAAGAGCACGCCCGGCGTGCCGAAGCGCAGCACCGCTGTTTCGACATCTGACTCGCGTCGGCTTCGGTCGATACGTCGGCGCGAATCGCGACGGCCTGCCCGCCTTTGCGCTCGATTTCCGCAGCCGTCTCGGCAGCAGCCTTTTCGTTGATATCGACTGGGCGATGTTCGCGCCTTCGCCCGCGAACAGCAGCGACGTAGCCCTGCCCATGCCCGAACCGGCGCCGGTGATGATCGCGACCTTTCCGTCAAGCTTCGTCGATGCACCCTCCCCCGATTCGCACTGCTGGCGATCAGGCTGCGGCCTTGGCCGGACTGAATGTGACCGGCAGATGCTTGATGCCGGCAAGCAGGTTGGAGCGCAACCGCTCGACCGGCCCGGCGGGCGCCATGTCGGGCATGCGACGCAATAGTTCGCCTAGCATCACGCGCATTTCCAGGCGGGCCAGGTTGGCGCCAATGCAGAAATGTTCGCCGTACCCGAACGCGATATGGTCGTTTGGCTGGCGAGCGATATCGAAACGGTAAGGATCATCGAACACTTCCTCATCGCGATTTCCGGAAGGATTCCAGATGACCACGCGATCGCCTTGATGGATGGTGCGCCCCCGGATTTCGACATCGCGCGTAGCGGTGCGCATTATGTGCGTGATCGGTGAAGTCCAGCGCAGGATTTCCTCAATCGCGGATGGCATCAGCGAAGCGTCGCGCGAGAGCCGCTCGCGATGGGACGGATTGCGCATCAGCGCGTTCATGCCGCCGCTTATCGCATTGCGAGTGGTCTCCTGGCCGCCGAGTATCAGCAGGAAGCAGTTGAAGAGAACCTCGATGTCGGTCAGGCGATCCCCGTCGATTTCGCCATTGACGAGCGCGCTGACCAGGTCGGGGCCGGGATTGCTGCGGCGCTCGGCGATCAGCTTCATGAAGTAGCTGAATATCTCCATCTGCGCTTGCGCGCTGGTCTTCTGGGAAGATCCATCGACCTGGTACTCGGGATCTTCGCTGCCCAGCGTCATGTTGCCGAGCGCGAACATAAGGTCCCAATCCTCGCGTGGGATGGCGAGCATCTCGCAGATAACCGCGGTGGGCAACTTCGCCGCGACATCGACAACCAGGTCGCAGCGGCCCTGCTCGGCGATCGCATCGAGGATCTCAGTCGTGATCGCCCGGATGTGCGGCTCATGCGGCGCCAGTGCGCGCGGCGTGAAACGCCGGTTCAGCATCTGGCGCATCCGGCCATGACGCGGAGGATCGGTGAGGATCATCATCTGGCCGAAGCCGAATTGCATCTGCGGCTGATTTGGATCCTGCGCGTCGGCAGATCCGAGCGCGATCCCGCCCTGCGAGCTGAAGGTCGCCGGATCGCGATAAACGCGCTGCGCGTCGGCATGTTTGGTGATCGACCAGAAGCCTCTTTTGTTCTGCCGCTCGGTCCAGTGGACCGGATCAGTGGCGCGAAGCTCCTTCCATACCGAGTGTGGATCGCCCGCGAGGAACAAATCGAGATTGGTCAAATCGAGATCGTCCACCGTGGCCGCGCCTCCCGTGCGATCGCTACCAGTGCGTCGACGCTCCGCGCGCCAACCTGATCGTTTGCTGTAATCACGCACGCCGGAGGGTCTCCCGTCAAACCCGTGGAGGTGTCGCCACTCGAAGCTCGGCCAGCTGCAGCTCTCCGATGTCGATGCGAGAACGTCAAGTCGAATATTGTCCTTCAGTTCTGTTTAAGTCATTGACGCCGCGAACGGACTTCAGAGCTTTTGGAGTGTCGATTCTGCTTCTCGCGCGCGAAGCCCGTCAGAACTTTCTCCGGGTGCGCCGCGGATCCATGGTGAACTTCTGATGCTTGGTTTCAGCGTCTCCCAAGCCACCGTGTCACGCTACCTGCCTGCACCAAGCAGACGGCCGGGACAAGCGTGGCCGATTCGGGGAAACGACCCACGGCGTAGTCTTGTCAAAGCTGTGCGTAGTCCAAAGCAAAGCGTCCGCGGAACGCGGATTCAATCAGGGTCTTTCTTGCCGAAGGCTTTTTCGCGATAAGCGGCCGCGGCGGCGCGCGACTCTTCCTCGCCGAACGAACCGAGCAGCACGTCACCGTCGGCGAACGATGTCGTTCCCGCGGACATCGCGCGCACAACCGAATTGACGTGCTC
>DATDGX010000087.1:0-2392 GCA_036521875.1 Binataceae bacterium (SeqCode) | reverse complement strand
GCGGAGCCTTCCATCTGCGCTCCCCGCACGTTCTGGCCGACAACGCCTTGGTGCACGCGGAGACCGTCGAGTTGTTCGCCGAGATCTTCGAGGGCCGGTACCGGACGCCGCTGCCGCAGCTCGGTACGTAGGCCGGCTGTTGGATTATGCCTTACCCGGCTTAGGCCGACAGATGCCCTGGCAGGCATCATGAGGGTTCCCGACAGTGGCCCGCAGAAAGATCACAAGTGCCAAGGGGATTTTACAACAGCAATCCCCGTTTGATCCTCAGTGCAATCTCAGCCACCTCATACAGGCCGGCCAGCGAATCCTGCGCGCGCGGCCAGGCCTCGTTCGATGCGACGCCTGGGGTACGGATCAGCCTTCGCGGAGGAGGCGTTCCGGCTCGATCCTGGTGACCCGCCTGGCGGCGAGGTAGCAGGCTAATAGTGCGATCGCGATCAGGCCGACCGCGACACCGGCCAGGGTGGGCGCGTCAAAGGGCGATACACCGACAAGCAATCCGCGCAGCGCTTGGCCCGCCAGGTAGATCCCTGGAATCCCCATCAGCAGACCGATCGCCAGCATGCGCGCCCCTTCGCCGACCACCAGCCGGATGACACGATGGTGCGTCGCGCCGAGAGCGAGCCTGACGGCCAGCTCGCCGCGGCGTCGCGTGACCGATCCCGAGATCATTCCGAACAAGCCCATGGTGACCAGCAGTAGCGCCCCCAGCGCCAAACCCGAGAGCATCACAGCGCTGATGCGCTCGTGGCTGCGCGCATCGGCGACGATTTCGTCCATGGTCCACATTTCGGAGACCGGGATGCGGCGCTCGATTTGGCGGATCGTCGATCTCACTTCGGAAATCAGCTCCTGTGGATCGCGGTTCGTGCGAATCGTGAAGAACCAGTAGCCGCGGCTGGCGCCGTCTTCGGCACGAATGAAGACCTGCGGGCGGCCATCCTGGTAGAGGCCATGGAGCCTGGCTTGATCGACAACGCCGACGATGCGGGGGAGGAATTCGCGATTTTGCGCGTTCCCTAAGGCCTGGAGCGTCGCGCCGATCGGACTACCGCTGGGGAAAAATTGCGCCGCCAGGTGTTGATCGATCAAGGCCTCGTATACGCCCTCATGATGCGACGGTTCGAAGTCGCGTCCGGCGAGTAAGTGCATGCCGATGGTTTCGACGTATCCCGCGCGGGTGCGAAGAACATCGACGAGCGGATGGTCACGATCACGATCACCTGTATTTCCCGCCGCGCCGGGAAATGCGATCGAGTACGCCCAGGCGCCCCCCGACAGCGGCAGATTGCTGGTCGCGCTGACGGCTGTGACTCCAGGCACGGCCTGAAGCGCGGCGGTAGTTCGATCCAGGAAAGACGCCGCGTCCTGCTCTTTTGTAAAGACAATGGTGGAGAGTCTCAAACTGAGCACGCCCGCCGACCGGAAACCCGGATCGGTGAAGACCAGGCGTTCGAAACTGCGCACGACCAATCCGCCGGTGCTGAGCAAGACCAATGACAGAGCGATCTGCGCGGCGATCAGGCTGCGCCTCATTCGGCCGGCTCGAGCGCCTCCGCGAGTCGCGCTGGCCGATAGGAGCGAGGAAAGCGAAATGCGCGCCGACCAAACCGCGGGAACCGCTGCAGCACTCAAACCCAGCAGAGCGCCCACGACGACCACGATCAGCGCGATTTTCCAATCCAGGGCGATGGTCTCGCGGCGCGGAAGGTCGAGCGGTCCCAGAGCAACCAACAAACGCGTTCCCCAGATTCCGGCCAGCGCGCCCGCGACGCCTCCCAGGAATCCGAGTAAGGTTCCTTCGGCCAAAGTCGCGCGAACGATCGCGGGACCGCTCGCCCCAAGCGCGCGCGATACTGCGAATTCCTTTTCTCGCTCAGCCGCCCGCGCGAGCAAGAGCGATGCGAGATTGACGGTCAGGACCAATAGCAGAAAAAATGCAGCGAAACTCAAAGCCAAAAGCGCAGGCCGGACGCTTTTGACCAGATCTTCCAGGAGCCCGACTGCGTAAAGCGCGAAACCGCGATGCTTGTCCGGCTCGCGCTCCGCAAGGTTTTGGCCGAAAGCCTGGACGGCTTGGCGAACCTGCTCCGGCGAGGCATCCGGGCGTGCGCGAAGCACTGTCAGCCAGCTTCCATTGCCTTGTCCGTGCTCCAGATTCAAAGCGGCGTACACGTCAGTTCTCTGGGAAATCGAACAACTGAATGCGAAATCCGGCGGCATGACGCCGATCACAGTGTGAGTATCGGGCCCGATCCGCAATGGCGAGCCGACGACATTGGGACTCGCGCCGAGCCGTTTCCACATTGCATCGCTCAGGATGATGGGAGCAGGGTTAATGTCGCCGTCGTCGTGACGAAAAGCTCGCCCCATGGCGGGACGCGCGCCC
>DATDGX010000086.1:0-9920 GCA_036521875.1 Binataceae bacterium (SeqCode) | reverse complement strand
GGCGCGAGCGGCGTCGCGGCCCCGCAAGTAGGGATCGCGGGGCCACGCGACCCCGGGCCAGCCCGTCCGGCGTCCGGCGAATCGGGTTTGGGGCGGACGCTCGGAGGGCGACCAGGTTGACAAGCTCGCGGGATCTTTCGTAGGTTCCGTTCAGGACATGAACTGAAGTTTCAAATATTGAAACCATGCGGACGCTCGGGAGAAACGGCTATGGCGGCAGGTAGCGTGGTAAACGGAGGCCGTGGCGATCCTACGATTCGTGGCGATTCTACCGTTCATCGGGGGCGCCGCGCGGGCGCGAGCGAGATCGATATCGCGAAGCTGGTCGATGTCGAGACGGGGCGGCTCGATCCGCGGGTTTACGAAGACCCCGACCTCTACGAGCTCGAGCTCGAACGCGTGTTCGCAAAGTGCTGGCTCTTTCTCTGCCACGAGAGCCAGATTCCAAAGCCCGGCGATTTCTTTTCCACCTACATGGCTGAAGATCCCGTGCTGGTGGTGCGCCAGAAGGACGGCTCGGTGGCCGCGTTCCTCAATCAGTGCCGGCACCGCGGGATGCGCATCTGCCGCGCCGATTGCGGCAACAGCAAGGCGTTCATGTGCTCCTATCACGGCTGGACGTACGACCTCGGCGGCAACCTCGTCTCGGTCCCGCACGAGGAGGACGGCTACCACAACGAGCTCGACAAAAGTGCATGGAGCGCGACGCGAGTGCCGCGGCTCGAGAACTACAAGGGGCTCATCTTCGGAACCTGGGACGAGAAAGCTCCGTCATTCATCGACTATATCGGCGACATGAAATGGTATCTCGATGCCGCGTTCGATCGCACCGAAAGTGGCACCGAGGTAATCGGCGGGCTGCACAAGTGGGTACTCAAATGTAACTGGAAATTCGCCGCCGAGCAGTTCGCGAGCGACATGTACCACGCCGACATCAGCCATCTCTCCGCCCTGATCGTCCTGATGTCGGAAGGCGAGAGCGCTCCGCCCACGGGCCTTATGCCAACCGAGGGCCGACAGTTCAGCTCCGATCTCGGGCATGGCCACGGCTTCTTCACCAAGGCGCCGCGGCTGGGAGTCCAGAATCGTGCGACCGAGGAATATCTGCGCGGCGCGCATGAGGAGACCGTCCGCCGGCTGGGCGAGGCGCGTGGCCTGCAGCTTCCCGGCGGGCACATGACGGTTTTCCCGACCTTCTCCTGCCTGCCCGGTACGGCGACGATGCGAGTTTGGCATCCGCGCGGACCCGGCGAAATTGAGGTCTGGGCGTGGGCATTCGTTCCCCGCAACGCGCCGCTCGAGGTCAAGGATGCGATCCGACTCAACGTGATGCGGACCTTCTCGGCGGGCGGAATCTTCGAGCAGGACGATGGTGAGAACTGGCTCGAAATCCAACGCGTGCTGCGCGGCTACCAGGCGCGCCAGCGTCCCTTCAATCTGCAGATGGGTCTCGGCCACGAGAGCTATGATGATCCAAGATACCCGGGCAGGACCAATCACGTTTACGGCGAGGAAGCCGCGCGCGGATTCTACCGGCGATGGGCCGAGTTGTTGAGTCAAAGTAATAGCTAGTTCGTTGAGCAAGAATAGCTAGTTGGAAGCCAGTGAGTAACCGAACCGGGATAGCCGATCCAGAGAGGTACTGACTAATGGCATCCAGCAGTGTGCCGCATGCGAATCTCAGCGATCCGAATATACTAAGACGCGGCAGGCGCGCGGGCGCGACTGAGATTGATATCGCGAGCCTGGTCGATGTGCAGAGCGGCCGGCTCGACCCGCGCATCTACGAAGATCCAGACATCTATGAACTCGAGCTCGAGCGCATCTTTGCCCGATGCTGGCTGTTCCTGTGCCACGAGACCCAGATTCCCAAGCCGGGCGATTTTTTCTCGACCTACATGGCGGAGGATCCGATCCTGGTGGTGCGCCAGAAGGACGGCTCGGTCGCCGCGTTTCTCAACCAGTGCCGGCATCGCGGGATGCGCATCTGCCGCGCCGATTGCGGCAACACCAAAGCGTTCATGTGCTCGTATCACGGTTGGACCTACGACCTCGGCGGCAACCTGGTTTCGGTTCCGCACGAGGAGGACGGCTACCACAACGAGCTGGACAAGAGTCAGTGGGGAACCACGCGAGTTTCGCGGCTGGAAAACTACAAGGGGCTGATTTTCGGCACCTGGAACGCGAACGCGCCGTCTTTCATCGACTACCTCGGCGACATGAAGTGGTATTTGGATGCGGCATTCGACCGCAGCGAAGGCGGTACTGTAGCGATCGGCGGGATGCACAAGTGGGTACTCAAATGTAATTGGAAATTTTCCGCCGAGCAGTTCGCCTCCGACATGTACCACGCCGACATAAGTCACGCGTCGGCATCGATGGTTTTATTTCCAGAGCAATCCGCCAGCCCGTCACCGATCAGCACTGCACTTCGCGGTGACGGACGGCAATTCAGCTCCGACCAGGGTCACGGCACCGGATTTTTCCTCTCCGACAAGACCGGGATCCGGGTTGCGACGCACGGGAACGCCGCTGCCACGTATTATGCCGGCCCGGCGCGAGAAGAGGCGGTGAGCCGGCTCGGCAAGCTGCGCGGTTCCGGCGCAGTGGAAGGGCACATGACGGTGTTCCCGAACTTTTCATGCTTGCCCGGCGCGCACACGATGCGCGTATGGCATCCGCGCGGCCCCGGCGAGATCGAAGTGTGGGCAACCACGTTTGCCGATCGCGCGGCGCCGCCCGAAGCCAAGGATGGCGTTCGCCTCGGCGCGATGCGCACCTTCAGCGCGGGTGGAATCTTTGAGCAGGACGACGGCGAGAACTGGCTCGAGATTCAACGGGTGCTGCGCGGATACAAGGCGCGCCAGCGGCCGTTCAACCTGCAGATGGGAGTTGGACACGCGAGCGCCGATCCGCGTCTGCCGGGCAAGACCAACCACGTATATGGCGAGGAAGCGGCGCGCGGTTTCTATCATCGATGGGCTGAGCTATTGGGCACGGAGGATTGAACATGGCTGCGAGCATGCAGACCAAGCGAAGCGATCAACCCGCCGCGGAGTCGTCGCCGAGTCCGGTTCCTCTCGTGGACCACGTCTTGCAACATGCTATCGAGCAGTTCCTCTACTACGAAGCGAGGCTTCTCGACGAGCGCCTGATCGATGAATGGTACGATCTGCTCGCCGACGACATCCACTATTTCATGCCCACCCGCTACAACCGACTCAAGCGCGAGGCCGATCGCGAATTCTCCGGCGAACATGAGGCCGCGCTTTTCGACGAGGACAAGCAGAGCCTCGCGCAGCGCATCCGGCGCCTGCACACGGGGATGGCGTGGGCGGAAGATCCTCCTTCCCGCACCCGGCATATGATTAGCAATGTGACTATTCGCCCCGCGAAGAATCCGGGCGAGTTCGAGGTCGATGTCTATTACCTGGTGTACCGTTCACGGCTCGAGCGCGAAGTTGAAGTTTTTGTCGGGATGCGTCACGACCTGATCCGCCGGGCCGAAAATCCTGCCGGATGGCAGATCGCAAAGCGGACTATAATCCTCGACCAGGCGACGCTACTAGCCAGAAACCTGAGTTTCTTCTTTTAATGGCTATTGCTTTCCGGGTAACTACGAGTTGCAGATGGCATTCGTGAAAGTTTGCGGAGTCGATGATCTCAAGCCGGGCGAGGCGGTGAAGTATCCCGCCGCGCGCCCAGTGGCGGTGTTCAGAGTCGGCGACGAGTTCTACGCGCTCGACGACACCTGCACGCACGCGCAGTCGTCTCTCTCCGAGGGATATATCGAAGGCGAGGCGGTCGAGTGCGCGTTTCATGGCGCGAAGTTTTGCCTGCGCACCGGCAAGGTGTTGATGCTCCCCGCGACGCAACCGCTCAGAACCTATCCGGTGAAGGTCGACGAGGGTCAAGTCCTCGTCGACATTGAATAGACTGAACTGAATTGAATTGGGCCGAAATGCGCGACCTGATCGACCGCAACGAAAAGGAGAGCGTCACATGGGCTGGCTAGAAGGACAAGTGGCGCTGGTCACCGGCGGCGCATCGGGTCTCGGCTACGCGATCGTCAAGCGCTTTCTCGAAGAAGGGGCCCGCGTTGGCGTGCTCGACCGCGCGCGAGAGAGAAGCGAAAAGCTGAAACAGGAGCTGGGCGCACGGGTCGTGGCGACAGTTGGCGACGTGACTTCGATCCAGGACAACCGGCGCGCGGTTGAAGCAACCGTGAGCCGGTTCGGCAAGCTCGATTGCCTGGTCGGAAACGCGGGCATTTGGGATTTCTCGACCTCGCTGGCACAGCTTCCCGACGAGACTATCGGCGCCGCATTCGACGAGCTGTTTGGGGTCAACGTCAAGGGCTATCTGCTCGGCGCGAAAGCGGCCTATCGTGAACTTGCCAAGAACAGCGGCACTATCATCTATACTGTTTCGAACGCGGGTTTTTATCCGTGCGGCGGCGGGCCGCTTTACACGGCATCAAAGCACGCGGTGGTCGGACTGATTAAACAGCTGGCCTACGAGCTGGCGCCCAAGATTCGCGTCAACGGCGTCGCACCAGGAGGTATCCCAACCGATCTGCGCGGTCCCAAATCACTCGGGATGGCCGAGCGATCGATAGCCGAACTTGCGATGGGCGAAAGCATGGCGCAGAGATTGCCGCTGGGCAAAATGCCGGAACCGCGCGACTATACCGGTCACTACGTATTGCTCGCATCCTACTCAAATTCACCGACCGCCACTGGCGCCATTATCAACTGCGACAGTGGAATAGGTATTCGAGGGTTCTTGCAGCCCGCCGGTGGCTATGACTTGTGAGCCGGCGGCTACGCCTTGTGATTAAGAGGAATCGATCAAGAGGAATCAACGATGAGTAGTATCTCCGGACTGGGGTATCTTGGCCTGGGCGTCAGCGACCTGGGCGCGTGGGAGAAATTCGCGACCAACATGCTCGGGCTGCAAGTCGGCGAGCGCACCGACGATGGCAGGGTATTGCTGCGGATGGACGACTGCCGCTATCGGATCGCGCTCCATCACGACGCGGCGGACGATCTCGCGTACGTGGGCTGGGAAGTCGCGGATGCGGACGCTCTCGACGCGGTGGTTGCGCGCCTCAGCGAAGCCGGGGTGCCAGTAACGCCTGGCTCTCAGGACCTGGCCGACGCTCGCGGCGTGACCGCGCTCGCCAGCTTCAGCGATCCCAACGGCCTTAAGTCGGAGGTTTTCTTTGGTCCCTCGATGCGGTTCGAGACGCCGTTCAGATCGCCGATCCCGATTTCAGGATTCGTGACCGGTGAGCAGGGCCTCGGGCACATGGTCATGTTCGTCAAGGACCTCGAACAGAGCCTGCACTTTTATCAGCGCGCACTCGGCTTTCGGATTAGCGACTTCATCGAGCTCAAGTTCGGCGCTGGAATGAAATTCACGCTCGCATTCCTGCATTGCAATCCGCGCCACCATTCGCTGGCGATTGGCGCGGTGCCGATGTCACCGAAGCGCCTGAACCACATCATGCTCCAGCTCAAATCGTTTGATGATGTCGGACAAGCAATTTACCGGGCGCAGGAAAATGATGTCGAGATCGCGGCGACGCTCGGCCGTCATACCAATGATCACATGGTGTCCTTCTATATGAAGACGCCGTCGGGATTCGACATCGAGTACGGCTGGGGCGCGCGCGTCGTCGATGACGCGACCTGGCACGTACAAAGGCACGAGGCGCCGAGCATCTGGGGTCATCAGCGAAAGGGTTCTGCGATGCCGGGTGGTAAGAACGCACGCCCAGGCTGAAGAGAACCGATCACTCATTGAAGCGAATCGACCGAGGCGAGCAGCCGCAAAGCAAAGAAGGAGGAGTCACGTGGCTTTCACACAACAGGAAACGAGCAAAACGGTCCAGGCCGGCAAGCTCAAGATGCACTATAACGAAGCCGGGCAGGGCGAACCGCTGATCTGCATCCACGGCGGCGGCCCCGGTGCGAGCGGCTGGAGTAACTATTCGCGCAACGTCGACGAACTCGCCAAACACTTCCGCACCATCCTGGTCGACCTGCCGGGATTCGGGAAGACCGACAAGCCCAAGATCGAAGGCGGGTTCATGGCTTTCATGGCAACCGCGGTGCGCGACCTGATGGACGGACTCGGAATCCAGCGCGCGAATTTCATCGGCAACTCGCTAGGCGGCGGGACCACTCTTAAGTTCGCGATGGATTTTCCCGATCGGGCGAACCGGCTGGTGCTGATGGGCGCGGGCGGCGGGATCCCGATGTTCACTCCGATGCCCACCGAGGGCATCAAGCATCTGATGAACTTCTACGAGCCGCCCGGACCGTCGATCGAGAAGCTGAAGGCGTTCATCAACGTGATGGTTTACGATTCCTCCAAGCTGACCGACGAGCTGCTCAAGGAACGCTTCGCCGCCGCAACGCAGCCCGATGTGATAGCGAATACGCCGCTGCGCAGAAGCACGATGGCCCAGATCGAGCCGCTGTGGAAAGACCTCGGCAAGGTGCGCCACAAGACGCTCATCATCTGGGGACGCGATGATCGCACGGTGCCGCTCGACAGTGGACTGATCATGTTGAGCCAGATGCCGGACGTACAATTTCACGTGTTCTCGAAGTGCGGGCATTGGGCGCAGTGGGAAAAGGCTTATGAGTTCAACCGGCTGGTGATTACCTACTTGACGGGTACTGAGTAATACGAATCTCACCAGCGAGAGATGTCTTGACTGAGAAAATGACAGTTCAGGCAGTCGCGGATCTGCTGTATGACGCGCATGCGACGCGGCGCCCGATCGATCCGCTGAGCAAAACTCCGGGTCTCGAGTTGTCGGTCGCCGATGCGTACCAGGTGCAGCTCATCAACGTTGAGCGGCGCTTGAAGACCGGGCGCCGAATTGTGGGATGCAAGGTTGGACTGACCAGCGTCGCGATGCAGCGGATGCTCGGGGTCGATCAACCGGACTTCGGGCACATCCTGGATGACATGGTGCTGCACAATGGCGGTCGCTGCGCCACCAACGATCTGATCGCACCCCGCGTGGAGCCGGAGATAGCGTTTGTGCTCGCCAGAGCACTAAACGGTCCGGGTGTGACGCGCGCCGACGTGCTCGCCGCGACTGAGTATGTGACTCCGGCGCTCGAAATCATCGACACCCGAATCAAGGACTGGAAAATAGCGCTGGTCGACACGATTGCCGACAACGCGTCGTCGGCGCGAATCGTGCTCGGCGATCAGAAGACCTCGCCGCGCGACTGCGACCTGCGACTGGTCGGAATGATCCTGGAGAAGAACGGCCAGTTGACCGAGACTGGCGCGGGCGCCGCGGCGCTCGGCCATCCGGCGGAGGCGGTGGCGTGGCTGGTCAACAAGCTCGGCGAGTTCGGCCAGCAGGTTGCGGCCGGCAGTATCGTGATGCCGGGTGCTCTGTGCCGCGCGATCGAAGTCGCGGCGGGCGACTCGGTAACGGCGACGTATGATCGGCTCGGATCGGTCCAGGTGAGCTTCGTTTGAGTTTCAATCGGCAGAGAAAATGATGAAACGCATTCGATGCGGAATACTCGGTTCCGGCAACATCGGAACCGATCTGATGTACAAGCTGCTGCGCAGCGAGTTGCTGGAATTGGTAATCGTGGCCGGCGTGGAGCCGCAATCCGAAGGCCTCGCGCGCGCACGCTCAAAAGGTCTTGCGACGACGACCGAGGGAATCGACGGATTGCTCGCGTTCCAGCCAAGGGTCGCAATAGTGTTCGACGCGACCAGCGCCAAGGCGCATCGCGCTCACGCCCAGCGGCTGGAAGCTGCCGGCATTACTGCAATTGATCTCACACCAGCCGCGGTGGGGCAGTACGTTATACCCACTGTGAATCTGCGCGATCACTTGGGCGCTGTGAACGTGAACATGGTCAGTTGTGGAGGCCAGGCCACCATCCCAATTGTCGCCGCGGTGAGCCGAGTGGCTAATGTCGAATATGCGGAGATTGTTGCAACCATCGCGTCGCGCAGTGCGGGACCGGGGACTCGGCAGAATATCGATGAGTTCACTGAGACGACGGCGCGCGCGATTGAGCAATTGGGCGGTGCCCGGCGCGGCAAGGCGATCATCGTCATGAATCCCGCCGAACCGCCGATCCTGATGCGCGACACGGTTCACGTGCAGTTCGAAACCGGAGCGTCACGCGAAGCGATCGCGGCATCGATCTGGCAGATGATCGACGAAGTTAAATCCTACGTACCTGGCTACCGATCGCGCACCGAGCCAATTTTCGACGGCGATCGAGTAACTATAATGCTCGAGGTCGAAGGCGCTGGCGACTTTCTGCCGAAGTACTCAGGAAATCTCGACATCATGACGGCAGCCGCGGTGAGAGTCGGCGAGGAATTTGCCCGCGATCTGCTATCCGGGCGGAGCGTCACGAAAAGCGCGGGAGCCGCCTGAGGAAACATCATGGTGAACAGCCTCAAGATATGCGATGTCTCACTGCGCGACGGGTCGCACGCGATTAGCCATCAGTTCACGGTCGAGAATGTCAAGTCGATCGCAGCCGGACTCGACGCCGCCGGGTTGCACATGATCGAGGTGTCGCACGGCGATGGGCTCGCCGGCTCGTCGCTGCAATACGGATTGTCGCGGACCGACGAGATGGAGCTGATTCGGGCGGCAAAGTCGGTATTGAAACGCGCGAAGCTCACCGTGCTGCTGCTGCCCGGGATCGGAACTCGCAAAGACCTCAGGGCCGCGCGTGCGGCCGGCGCCGCGGTAGTGAGGGTCGCGACTCATTGCACCGAGGCCGACATCGCGGAGCAGCACATTCGCCTCGCGAAAGAGATGGGAATGGAAGTCGGCGGGTTTCTGATGATGGCTCATATGATCCCGGCAAAACAACTCGCCGCGCAAGCGAAACTGATGGAATCGTACGGCGCCGATGCGGTTTACGTGACCGACTCCGCGGGCGCGCTGACGATGCCGGAGGCGCGCGAGCGGGTGCGCGCCCTGCGCGACGCGCTCAAGTGCGAGATCGGTTTTCATGCGCATAATAACTTGTCGCTTGGAGTAGCTAATACGCTGGTCGCGATCGAAGAAGGTGCGACCTGGATCGATGCGGCGACTCGAGGCTTCGGCGCCGGCGCAGGCAACGCTCCGACCGAGGCTCTGGTAGCGGTGCTCGACAAACTCGGACTGAATCCCGGCATCGACGTCTTCAAGTTGATGGACGTTGCGGAGGACCTGGTGCCGCCGGTGATGGGACGGCCGGTGATGATCGATCGCGCGGCGCTCACGCTGGGGTACTGTGGCGTGTACTCGAGTTTCCTGCGTCACGCGGAGAATGCGGCCAGCCGCTTCGGCGTCGATTCTCGCGAGATACTGGTCGAAATGGGGCGGCTAAAAGCAGTCGGCGGCCAGGAAGATATGATAATCGACGTCGCCGTCGAGCTTGCAAAGAAAAAGTCGAAAGCGGCGCGGCCGGCGGTCTCCTGAATCGGCGGCGCAAAAACCTCAATAGTCAATTCAGTCGCGCGGAGATACCGACACGTAGCGGTTGCCGCGCTCGTAGAAGCGCCATCGCTTTGCGGCCCAAGGGCCTGCGTAATCCACGTTGATGCGCGCGGAACGGCCGATTCGGCCGGCCGGGCGATCGGCCGCTTCGAGGAATAGCCGGTTACCGCACAAGTCGCGTCCGTAGTCGGCGCCGGTGATCGCGAGGGCGTCGGTCAATTTGCCAGGTCCATTAGTCAGTTCGCGCGAACCGGCGGGCCGCTTGCGCCTCAGCGTGATCAGTTGCAATCCGCGCAACGGCTCGAGCGCTCTAATCAGCACCGCGTGCGGCTCGCCCTCCAGTCCCGCGACCAGGTTCATCGCCCAGCAAGTTCCGTAAAGCTGAAAAACGTAGGCGTGCCCCGGCGGCCCGTACATCGCGGCA
>DATDGX010000085.1:0-4971 GCA_036521875.1 Binataceae bacterium (SeqCode) | reverse complement strand
ATAGTGTCTACTACGAGACCTACCGCAGATGGCTCGACGAGAGCTGGACGATGAAGTTTATTGAAAATCACTTCGCTCACTTCTCCCGATCTTCCGACATCCCGTTATTCCTGGCGGTACTGAAGAGGACTCGAATTCTGCTGGAGGAACACGGGACTCGTTTCGTAATCGTCCTATGGGATCAAAATGAGCTTGCCGAGACGATGATGAGGACCTTGAGGGCGAATCAATTTGACGTGATCGCGCTATCTTCCATAGTTCCGGAGAGTGAGATGAAGCAGCAGCTCACTCAGCTTGATCGACATCCGTCGCCAGCGACCAACAAGGCGATCGCAACCTACCTATGGGAGCGCGTCGGCGAGCGGTTAGTAGCGGAACGCGTCAGACCAATGGCATCGAAGTAAGGCTAGCGGCTGAGCGCCTCAGTTCGAGGCTAGCTATCCCGCGCGCAGATTCATTCGCGAGGCGTGAACACTTTGATCATTTCGATGGTCTCCACCGGTTCTCCGCACTCGGTGGCCTGATACCGACGCTGTTCTGTCCAACCGCGCTGCTTATAGAACTCGATGGCGCCAGTGTTAAAGGCCCGCACCTCGAGTCTAGCTGTTCGATAATCCGCGCTGATGCGGCGCTCTATCTCGTTCATCAATCGAGAGCCGATTCCCTGCCGCTTGCGCTTCGGATCGAGGTGAATCGCGTTAAGGCAGTTCCCTTCGATATGGAACATGGCGACTAATGCGCTGCCGTCCTCGGCGACCATGAACTCTCGCCACATGCTTTCGGCATAGTGGCGAGCGGGATCATCGGTCGCAAACCGCTGAACTGTCGTAAGCTGCAATTCAGGCGCCCAGGTGGTGAGCCATGAACGTCGGAGGATCGAGATCAACGCGAGCACGTCGGCTGGAACAGCGGGCCGAATCTCCATCAGGCGGGTTTCCGTTGAATCAGGTCGAAGCCGTTACCTGAAGGGTCCGACATGTTAGCCATGTCGCCGCGATCCGCACGCCGGAGAATCGGGCGATCCAGCGTTGCCCCGGCCTTAATCGCTCGCTCAACAGCGGCGTCGAAATCATCAACGAAGAAGTCTAGATGCAAGGGCGTCCAATGACGTTGATAGTCGCGTGGAATCGGACCGTCCTGACCCCAGGGAATTCCGAGCATGAAAATCTGATCGCCGAGCGCCATCTTCGCCCAGCCAGGGCCGCTTGCCACCATGGTCAATCCGAGACCCTCACGGTAGAAGTTGCCAGCGCGCTCAGCATTGTCGACGTCGATACAGATTACAATTGTGGTCATATCCTGAGGACCCGTCCCCACTCCATTCGCGTTTGCACGACGAACGTTAACATACCGCCGACCGCATAACGGTTGAGCAGCTTGGTAATCTCGGTATCGAATTCTCGCGACGCTTTCTCGCCGAGGTGATCTTCAGACCAGGCCGCGCGCGAGTGCTGGCATCGCAAATGATCGGCGACGCTCTGCGAGAACTGCACCGGCGCTGTGACTCTGTGCCCGACCGATTGAAAAGCTGGATGGACCAGGACCGGTTCGGCGAGCCGCTCACCCATCGTCTTCCACCAGTCCCGGGGTCGGCCATCTATCCTTTCGAGGAAGTCCACCATGAAGGCGGTCTCTTCGCGTTCCCACGGCGCGTCGACTGGCGCGTCCCCGTCCAGCACAGCCAGGCACGCTCGGTCAGCGAGAGCCTCGGCAAAGCGGGAAAGTACGCGATCAAGATCCATCCAATGAATACTCAATGAGGCAACGATCAAACCGTAGGGCGGATCGAGCGGAGCTTCCTCCATCCTCGCGTTGATCCATCGGATCTTGGGGTTAGCTGCGCCCGGAAACCGCCTTGCGACCTTCAGCATCTCAATCGACGGGTCGACCGCATCGACGCGCTCTACATCGTCCACCAAACCAAGAGTGATTTTCCCCGATCCGCATCCAGCGTCGAGCACCGCTCGCGGCCCCGCTCCGATCAGGCTCAGGAGAGTGCCGTAGACTTCACGCGAGTAGGGCGGGCGGAACGAGTAGTTCTCCGCAACTCGGCGCGAACCGAAACGATCGCCGTGCAAAGCGAAATTATCGCCATGGGAAAGATTGGTCACCACGCCGATCGAATAGCCCGAGCCGCAGCCTGCCACAAGGTCGCGCGAGAACTGCTGATGCTCAGGAAAGATCGACGTCGAGGCTTTCGATGCGCACGCCAGCCGGTTCGAAGCGGATCACGATCTGGCATTCGCCGGTCTTGAGCGTCAGCGAATAGATGCCCGGGCTCTTGAGTGCCGCGCTCACTTCTTCGATCGCTTGCCCCTTGAGCTTTGCGAGCGCGGCATTCAGCTCGCGGATCGAATTGCCGATGTCGCGCCCGCGCGGCGTCTTCTGGAAGAGCGCGTTGAGCGAAAGCTCGGCGCCGGGACCAAACAGGCGGCGGACCCGGCCGCTGGAGAGCGCGACTTCCACGATAGCCCCGAGCCGCGCTTGCTGATCGGCGGGCACTTCTGACTTTTCTACGGCGTCTTTGAGTGCGAGGTAGGGTTCGCGCGCCGCGGGATCGGAGGTCGCTTCGATGAACGCCTGAATCTGTGCGAGCAGGATGTCGCGCTGCAGATCGTCGAGCTTAACAGCCGCCTCGGGCGCGTCGTCCGCGGGCGCCATCGCCGGCTAGCCGTCGCCGCGCTTCGCGCTGTCCCCGAGGTTCGGGGTGTGTCCGCCAAGCAGCGCCGCGAGCTCGTGCTCGAAACCGCCGGTCTCGATCGCGCAGTGCATCCCGCATTCTTTCGGCGCGCCCGTCTCCCACCACCATCGGCCGGAGCGCGGATCTTGCCCCTCGCCAACGGAACGCGTGCACGGCTCGCATCCGATCGACTTGTAACCCTTGTCGTAGAGGGCGTTGTAGGGAACGTCGTTGGCGCGGATGTAGTCCCAGACTTCCTCTTCGGTCCAATCGGCCAGCGGCGCCAGCTTCACGATGCCGCCGTGGTCGTGGTCGATCTCGATCTTGCGGATGTTGGAGCGCGTCGCCCACTGATCGCGGCGCAGCCCCGTCACCCACGCGCTGTAGCTCATCAGCGCGCGGCGCAGTGGCAGCACCTTGCGCACTTGGCAACACAGCAGGCGCAGGTTGACGTCGCGATAGAAAAGATTGTTGCCGTGTTTGGTGACCATCTGCTGCACTACTTTGGTG
Source organism: Binataceae bacterium (SeqCode) (assembly GCA_036521875.1). Lineage (GTDB taxonomy): Bacteria > Desulfobacterota > Binatia > Binatales > Binataceae > DATDGX01. The sequence continues at coordinate 1,781 of DATDGX010000085.1, read as the reverse complement.
TCGGGCATGAACACTTCGGTCTTGACGCCGTAGCGCTCGCGAAACTTGTCGATCACGTCGTAGGTCTCTTGCGGCTGGCGTCCGGTGTCGATGGTGAAGACGCGGATTTTCGGATCGATCCGCCACGCCATGTCGATCAGCGCGCAGCCCTCGGCCTGGAAGCTGCAGCAGATGGCAAGCTCGTGGCCGAAGCGATCGATTGCCCAGGCGAGGACGTCCTGCGGCTCCTTGTCGTCAAGCTCGACGGCGGCTTCGCCCGCCTCCAGCTCGTCCATCGTGAGATTCAGGTTCGCCTTTTCGATTTGCTCTTCCACGGCACTGGCGCTCCGGTGGTCCGGTTATGCGGCCGCTTCCGCGCCCGGGTTTGCTCCCTGCGCGATCGCGATCAATTCGTTGTCGGGAACGCGCACGCAAAATCGGGTGAACGATTCGTCCGGCGCGCGCCGCTCGAGGTAGCTGGCGAACAGCCGCGCGACCTGATCCTCGACGTCCGCCGACAGCACCCGGCGCAGCAGCGGCTTTCCGATCGCCGCGTCCTTGCCGAGTCCGCCGCGCAGGATGATGTCGAACGCTTCGTGAGGCTCGCCGTTGGGGCCGCGCGTCGTGGTGCCCTGCAGGCCGATGTCGCCGGTCCAATGCTGCGCGCACGCGTGAGGGCATCCGTCGAGATTCAGCTTGAGCCCGCCGACCTCGTTGCCGAACTGATTTACCAGCCGCTCGATAATGGTCGCGAGCTTGGTCTTGGTCGGCGTGACGGCGTAGTTGCAATGCGGATCGCCGATGCATCCGATCGACGACGCGTAGAGCCCATTGGCATCGAGCGGGAAACCGAGCTCACCGACCCTGGCGATCACGTCGTCGCGTTGCGCAGCGGGAATGCCGGTCACGATGAAATTCTGGCGGCGCGTCAGGCGGATATCGCCGCCGAAGCTCGCTGCGAGCGCGCCCAGCTCACGCATCTGGCCCCCGCTCATCACGCCGAGATAAACCGGGAAGCCCACGTAGAAGCGTCCGTCCTGCTTCTGCTCATGGATTCCCATGTGATCGCTTTCGGTGTCGGGGAGCGGCATCTCGGCGAGATCTTCCAGCGCGAATCCGAGCCGCGCCTCGACCAGTTTGCGGAACTCCGCCGGGCCGTAGTCGTCGATCATGAACTTGAGCCGCGCCTTCACCCGCGAGATGCGATACTCGGTGGTCGAGCGCCACACGTCGATAATCGCGCGCATCACCGGCATCGCCTGCGCGCGCGTGATGAAGACGCCCAGATGCCGCGACAGCCGCGGCGTCGACGACTGCCCGCCGCCGACCCGCACCGCGAAACCCTCGCGTCCGTCCTTCACCATCGCGATCAGCGCGGTGCAGTTTATCTCCGGCGCGTTGCACTGATACGGGCACGCCGCGATCGAGATCTTGTGCTTGCGCGGCAGGTCCGAGTACTCGCGATTACCGTAGAAAAATGCCGCCGTCTCCGCGATGTGTCCGGTCACGTCGAACAGCTCGTCACGGTCCACGCCGGCCACCGGGCATCCGGTGATATTGCGCACCACGTCGCCGCATCCACCCATGGTGGTGAGCCCGGCGCTCTTGAGCCGCTCGAAAATCTCGGGAAACTTTTCGAGCGTGATGTAGTGAAGCTGGATGTTCTGGCGGGTCGTCAGCTCGCCCTGGTCACGGCCGAATTTTTCGGAGATCTCGCCGATCGCAATCATCCCCGCGGGCGACAGGATGCCGCTCGGGATTTTTATCCGCATCATGAAGGTGCCGATCTTCGGCTTGTCGTG
>DATDGX010000084.1:0-19880 GCA_036521875.1 Binataceae bacterium (SeqCode) | reverse complement strand
AAGGGTCTCGGGGTTAGGTTAGCCTCCGAGCCGCATCATGAGCGCGACGCCCAAACCGATCGTTCAAGAAGCCAGCGAGATCCTCGAGTTCACGCCGGCCCGCAAATGGCTCATCGCGGTCTCGGTGATGCTTGGCACCGTGCTCGAGGTGCTCGACAGCTCGATCGTAAACGTCTCGCTGCCGCATATGCAGGGCAGCTTTTCCGCGAGCGTCGACGAGATCGCGTGGGTGGTCACCTCCTACCTGGTCGCGGCGGGAATCATGATCCCGATGACCGGCTGGATCGCCGAGCGCTTCGGCCGCAAGCGCTATTTCATCGCGGCGATCACGATGTTCATCGCGGCCTCGGCGCTGTGCGGCGTCGCGCAATCACTCAACCAGATGGTGATGTTCCGCCTGCTGCAGGGCGCCGCGGGTGCCGCGATGATGCCGCTGTCGCAGGCGATCCTGATGGAGACTTTCCCGCCGCGTGAGCAGGCGATGGCGATGGCGGTGTGGGGGATCGGCATGATGGTCGCGCCGATCATGGGACCGTCGGTGGGCGGCTGGATTACCGACTCGCTGAGCTGGCGCTGGAACTTTTATATCAACGTGCCGATCGGCGCATTCGGCGCCTTCATGGTCTCGCGCTTCGTCGAGGACCCGCCCTACATGCGCAACCTGCGCCGCGGCGGCAAGGTCGACTACCTCGGCATCCTGTTCCTCATCGTCGCGCTCGGGCTTGGCGAAATCATTCTCGATCGCGGCGAGCGCGCTGACTGGTTCCATAGCCCGTGGGTCGTTTACTGCACCGCGCTGGTGCTGTCCGCGATGGTCCTGCTGGTGTGGCATGAGCTGCGCTTCTCAGAGCCGATCGTCGATTTGCGGATCTTGCAGAACGCGTCTTTTTCGATTCCGGTGACGCTGATCATTTTCCTCACCTTCACGCTCTACGGCACCGCCATCTTGAACCCGATCTTCCTGCAGGAGCTGCTCGGCTACACGGCCTCGCTCGCGGGATGGATCATGGCGCCGCGCGGGCTCGGCACCATGGTCGCGATGGTCTTGCTTGGCACCATTGCGCGCCGCGGGGTCGATATCCGTCCGATGGTCGGCATCGGCTTCGTCCTGGTCGCTTTCGCGATGTGGGAGATGGCGGGGCTCAATCTCGCCTCCAACACCGCACGGATCGTGTGGCCCACGGTGGTCCAGGGTTTCGGCACGGGGCTCATCTTCCCGGGGCTGTCGGCGGCGGCGTTGAGCTCGGTCGAGAAGTTCAAGATGCAGCGCGCCGCGAGCCTCTACGCGGTGACCCGCAACCTCGGCGCCGCGATGGGCACCTCGTACCTGACTACTCTGCTTATCCATCGCGAGCAGGTCCGCCAGAGCTATCTCGTCGAGCACGTGTCAATTTTCGCGCTGTCGCGGCTGCGGATGCCGGGCGCGCCGCAGGGCGGCATCTTCAATGAGCTCGCGCTGGGGCATAAGCACGGCGCGATGATGCTCTACGCGATGGTGCAGCGGCAGGCGATGATGCTGGCGTTCAACGACATCTACCGGATACTCGCGATGCTGATGCTGTTCCTGGTGCCAACGTTCTTTCTGCTGCGCCGCGACCGGCGCAACCTGCCGGTGCATGCCGAGTAGGGCTTCATAAGCGGACCTCATCCTGAGCTCCGCGATGCGTCGCGGGGCGCGCCACTCAGAGTCACGCGGCCCGCTGGTTGTCAAGCAGAGTCCCGACAATTAATCGCAATTAATCGATCGTTTAGTTGTTGCTCCACCGCGGTGTGCGCGATAATTAGGATGGCGTCGTCGCGAGCTTAGGGGTCATTGGCCTGATTAACCGCACGGCTGAACACGACCGAAGCGCCAGCGGGCGCTTGGCCGTCTTGACCGTGCGCAACTCCATCGAGCCGCTGCTTGGGTAGTTTGCGGGGTAGGGCAGGCAGAGGTTGCGGGGGCGAGCAGGCTGGTGGGTGGGTTTGATGAGTAGAGCCAGCGCGCATGGCGCAAAGTTTCGTTCGCGCGTGTCCGGAGTCCAGCCCTGAGCGATTCGTTTCGGGGTTCGGCAGCGCCGGGTACAGCGCGTTCCCACACAGTGCGACCATCGCGCGAGTGCTCCGCCGATTCGGAAGTTCTTCCGGATCAAATTCGATAAACGATCTCGTACAGCCGGAAATGGGCTTCCGGCCGGCGGTCACCGGTACGCGCGATCGGGGCGCGACCACGATGGCCAGCGCGGACCGGGCAGCCCGGGAAGGATAAGCCTGTGCGAAGCGGACCCCAGATTCGGAGAAGCGCCCACGTATCGCGCTACGCGTACGGGGCACCATCGCCGCTCGAGCGGCTCGCGATTCTCGCGCCGGCGGCTGGTCAGCCAAGCGCCTTTTTCCGCCGCACGCGCGACCATGCGCGGGTACCCGAGCCGCCCGCATGGGAGCCGCAAAGCATTCAGCTCGGGAGCCGCCTTCCGATCAATCTGCGCTACTTTCTGGCCGAGCAGTTGGGGCCCTCGATGCGCGTCGACGAGGACACCATTACCGCGCTGGAGCCGCGCTCGGGCGACTCCCTGATGCGCGAGCTGGCGCGCGCGATTCGCCGCTTTTCCGCTGAACGCGCGCGCGAGGCGTGGAGCGAATGCACGGTTGGGCTTCGCAAGCTCGAAGCCGAGATGGCGGGTGCGAGCGCCGATTGCCACAGTGGCGCCACCCCTGTTCTTTGTCTGCGATGCGCGTGCGTGGCCACGGACTCGAGCGATCGGCACAGCGGGAGCGATTGTCTCGCGATCAGTTTGGACCTTGACTTTGGCGTCGCCGCCGAATCCGAGGCGCGCGCCGGCCGTGTCCGGGCCGAAGCGATCACGCCCGACGCGTTGCATCGCGCGGTCGAGGGCTTTCGCCGGATGCGAACGGCGGCCGGCCTTCCGCATTACGATCTCGATTGCTACGCCGCGGGCGGCCAGGCGATCTTCACTTGGCGGCCGCTTCCGCCGGTCGCATAGCAGCGCGCGCCGGCGTACCTGCCGATACACACGGGGCGTGAAATTCGCCTCGGTGGGAACAGGTGTACGACACTTCAGCCCGGCTTGACCGCGGGCGGTGACGTGCTATCTATCGACGCTCGATGGAATCGGTGAAAATTTCCCTGGACGAGGCGGACATTCCGCGCCAGTGGTACAACGTCGTCGCGGATATGCCTAATCCGCCCGCGCCGCCGCTCGGGCCCGACGGCACCGCGATCGGACCCGACGCGCTGTCGGCGATCTTTCCCGCGCCCATCATCGAACAGGAAGTTTCGCGCCAGCGATGGATTCCGATTCCCGAGCCGGTGCAGCAGATCTATCGGCAATGGCGGCCCTCGCCGCTTTACCGGGCCCGGCGCTTCGAGCAGGCGCTCGGCACGCCGGCGCGGATTTATTACAAGTACGAGGGAGTCAGCCCCCCCGGTTCGCACAAGCCCAACACCGCAGTCGCGCAAGCCTACTACAACCATCGCGCCGGGATTCATCGCCTCGCCACCGAGACCGGCGCCGGCCAATGGGGCTCCGCGCTCGCGATGGCGGGGCGCATGTTCGGAATCGACGTCCGCGTCTACATGGTCCGCGTGAGTTACGAGCAGAAGCCATTCCGGCGTTCGATGATGGAGGTGTGGGGGGCGGAAGTAATCGCGAGTCCGAGCGAAAACACCAGGGCTGGAAGGATGGTGCTGGACAGCGATCCCGACTCGCCGGGCTCCTTGGGAATCGCCATTTCGGAAGCGGTCGAAGAGGCGGCGTCGCGGAAGGATACCAACTACGCGCTCGGCTCGGTTCTCAATCACGTCCTGCTGCATCAGACGGTGATTGGACTGGAGGCGAAGAAACAGTTCGAGAAAGCCGGTGACTATCCCGACGTGGTCATCGCCTGCTGCGGCGGCGGATCGAACTTCGGCGGGACCGCATTTCCGTTCTTTGCCGACAAGGCCGCGGGCCGCCAGGTCCGGTTGCTCGCGGTGGAACCCGAATCGTGTCCCACCCTGACGCGCGGTCACTACGCATACGATTCCGGGGACACCGCGGGTCTCACGCCGCTGATGCTGATGTACACCCTTGGGCGCAGCTTCATTCCGCCGTCGATTCATGCCGGCGGCCTTCGCTATCACGGCGACTCGCCGCTCGTCTCGCAGTTGCATCACGAGGGCTTCGTCGAGGCCGTCGCGGTTGCGCAGCGCGCCACCTTCGAGGCCGGACTTACCTTCGCCCGGGCCGAAGGAATCATACCGGCGCCGGAGAGCAATCATGCAATTCGCGCGGTAATCGACGAGGCGGATGCGAGTACCCGGAGCGGTGAGCGAAAGACTATCTTCTTTACACTTTCCGGGCATGGTCATTTCGATATGGCCGCCTACGATCGTTACCTGAGCGGTCAACTCGAAGATTGCCCATATCCCGACGACGCGATCAAAGCGGCATTGGCAGAGCTTCCCAAAGTCGCGCGTTAGCCGGAAGTGACATCATCGATGTGCGCGCCTTGCGCGCGCATCTACTGACTACTGGCTATATTGTTGCTATTCGGCCGCCCGCGCAAAAGGAGCCCGCGATGATTAAGCCTTATACCGCCGTCGGGCTGATCCCGACGGTCCGCGGCATCCGCACCCGCGACGACATCATGGTCAACATCGCGCACCTGACGCATCTGGTGAAGGCGGCCGCGTGGCTGTCCAGTCTCGAGTTGCCGGTGCGCTTGATTGCAATTCCCGAAGGCGCGCTGCAGGCCTTCAACGACGAGGTGCTCGATCTGGATCACGTCCAGTACGCGCGCGAATGCGCGATCGACATCCCCGGCAAGGAGAGCGACGCGCTCGGTGCGATCGCGCGGCAATACAACGCTTTCGTCATCGCGCAGGCCAAGGCGCGGCATCCGGACTGGAAGGATCGTTTTTTCAACGTCGGCTTTATTCTCGATCCAAAGGGCGAGGTCATCCTGCGGCACTACAAGGTATCGCCGCTCTTTCCGGTCGAGCATTCGGTTTGCCCGCACGACATTTTCGACTGGTGGGTTGAGAAGTATGGCCTGACGCTGGACGCGTTCTGGCCCGTGGCGGATACCGAGATCGGCAGGCTCGGAATCATGATGGCCAACGAAGGCTCCTATCCCGAGAACGCGCGTGCGTTGGCGATGAACGGCGCCGAAGTAGTATATCGCGGATCGTACCCTCATCCGGCTGCCGGCAATGGACTATTCGAGATCCAGAGCCGCGCGCGCGCATTGGATAATAATATGTATGTCGTCGCGCCGAACCTCGGTACTTACTATCTATATAATGACAGCGATACTCCGATTGACACCTTCGGCGGCCAGTCGTTCATCATCGATTACCGTGGGCAAATCGTCGGCCGTCAGGACTACGGCGGATCGTCGACCTACGTTGGCGGCGTAATTGATATCGAGGCGATGCGGTTCCATCGGGACACTGCGCAGTGGGATAATTGGTTAAAGGATTTGCGCACCGAGCTTTACCAGTTGCTTTACAAGGATCCCATCTACCCGAAGAACCTGTATCTCAACCGCGAGCCGATGAAGCATCAGGAATACCGCAAAGAGATTATCGAGAAGCAGATCGCATTGATGCATCAGCGCGGCGTCTGGAAGAAATCCTCGTACCAGTGAATGCGATTGTTTCTGTTCGGGAGAAACTCGAGGAACCGGCGTTGACTGATCTAAATCGGGCTGAGCTGAATCGCACGCTGCTGGTGGTTGGATACGGATCGCTGCTGAGCGGGTACGGATTGCTGGGGGAGCGGCGCGGGGGCAGAAGCCGGCTGGTCGCGCGCGCGGCCGAGCCGGTCCTCATCCACAATGCGCGGCGCGGTCTGGCGAAGCCGTCGAGTCACGGCAGCTATCTTGCGATGGATATCGAACCGCTCGATAGTCGCGCGCCGATTACGGCAAGTCCGGCAAATTGGGAAAGTTCGGCAAAGTCGATGAGTCCGGCGGGCCGCGACGGCGGAGCGCAGGACGGCGGAATCGGCGGCCTGCTGCTCACTTTCGATCGCGAGCAGGCGGCGAACATCGCGCGTCGCGAGGAGTACGACCCCGCCGCGTTCGAGCGGCTGCTGGTACTCGCCGACGGCGCGCGCCAGCCGCTCGGCGATTATCTTCTCGCCATCGCGCGCGCAACGCATTTCGACCTGCTCGCATATCGCAGCGCGCTTCGCGAGCGGCTCGGCTATACCTCGCCCGGATATATATTTCATCCGCTCCCGCTCGACGATGGCCGCATCGCGATCGTCGCCGTTGGCTCGGGCTTCGACGGCAGCGGCGATCCGGCAGTGCGCTCGCGCCGCCACGAGCTTGGGATGGATCGTCTGCTCGGCATCGGCGAGGCGCTCGCGCTCGACACGCTCCACATGGAGCGCGACGGGCAGCTTGGCTACTTCGTGGAATGCCTTCTCGGCGGTCTTCACGGCATCGCGGTCGGCGACCTGGTCGCTGACCTCGACGCCACAAGCGAACTGGCGCGCGAGCTCGCCACGCACCTCGCAAACGGAGCGCGCGGCGAACACGAGCGCTTCTTCAGCGCCACCTCGCTCGCCGCGGCGCGCTATCGAGAGCGATGCGGTCCGTCGTCCGACCCGTCGCTCGCCGCGCTGTTCAAGCTCGCGGGCCTCGACAGCGGTTCCAACCTGCGATCTGATTGAAGACCGGGTTCTGATTGAAGACAGGTTCGGCGTGAACGAAAAATCCACTTTCTCGATCAGCGTGGCGAAAGAGAATCTCAAATTTTCCGCGGCGCACTTTATCGCCTACCCGGGATTTCGCGAGCCGCTCCACGGCCACAACTACCAGGTCGGCGTCCGCGTCGACGGGCAGCTCGCGGGAACGGGCTATGTGATCGACTTCGGTCTCATCAAGAAGCTGACCAGGGAAATCGTCGATCGCCTCGACGAGCGCACGATCATCCCGGCCCGCAGCGATTGTCTTCGAATCGAAAATATTTCCGCCGCGACTATTCGGGTTACCTACGACCAGGACGAGTTCGTCTTTCCCGCCGCCGACGTGTTTCTCGCGCCGATCGTCCATAGCTCCGCCGAGGAACTTGCGCGTTACCTGTGGGACGAGCTGGCCGCCGCGCTTCGCGCGCGTGGCGCGCTCGACGACGTGACCGCGATCGAGATTTCTGTCGCCGAAGGTCCCGGTCAGGCCGCGATCTATCGTCAGGAACTGGGTAGCACCAAACAAGCAAACAGGAAATCGAGCAGGCAGGAACCGGCCAGGTAAGAAGCGAGCGACCAGGTCGGACGGGCGTGCGCGTGCGGATCACTGCGCGCCGAGCCGCGGAGGCGGTCCCGCTACGCTTGTCATCTATCGGCGCGCGATAGCAACCCTCTCTCTGAGTAACCAGCTCTGCGTCCTGATACTCTGCGATATGTTTGGTATCTACTTGTTTACAGACACGCGCACGTGAGAAGATTTCGTCCAACGGTAGAGTTTCTTTCACTCGTTCGCCAAAGGGGGGCGACCGCGCGGACTTGGCCTCGTACCCGAAAATAGTACCCGAGTTTCCTTACACGATTGAGCGGGCGCTGATCGGAGAGCATCCCACGATCGTGAAGTTACGCGCGTTGATCGCGCGGGTCGCCGCAGTCAACGCGACGGTGCTGATTACCGGCGAGAGCGGCACCGGCAAGGAGATCGTCGCACACGCTATCCATGCGATGTCGCCGCGGCATCAGCGCGCGTTCGTGCCGGTCAACTGCGCCGCGATTCCGCACGACCTGCTTGAGTCGGAGATGTTCGGACACGAGCGCGGGGCGTTCACAGGAGCGTCGGGTGCGCGGCAGGGGCTGTTCAGCACCGCGGATGGCGGTACGATCTTTCTCGACGAAGTAGGTGAGATGCCGCTTGGGCTGCAGGCAAAGCTGCTGCGCGTGCTCGAGGACGGGCTGGTGCGGCCGGTTGGCTCGGATCGTCCGGCGCGAATCGACACCCGCGTGATTGCGGCCAGCAACAACGATCTGGCGAAGGCGGTGAAGAGAGGCGCCTTCCGCGAGGACTTCTTCTATCGACTCCAGGTGGTGCCGATATCGATTCCGCCGCTGCGCGAGCGCCGCTCCGACATCCCTGTGCTGGTGGAATATTTCCTCGATCGCATCCGCGCGCGCACCCCCGGGCGCGAGGTTCTCATGAGCCGCGATGCGATGGTTCATCTGTGGTCTTACGACTGGCCGGGAAATATCCGCGAACTCGAGAACCTGGTCGAGAGGCTGGTGGTGATGTCCGAGGGCTCGATGATCGACACTCCTCATTTGCCGCCCTACATCGTCTCGAGCACCAGCGTGGCGCAGGTGCAGATTCCTTCGAGCATCGGCGACGACGGGGTAAACCTCAATCTGCTGGTACGGGAATTGGAAGGAAGACTAATAAACGAAGCGCTCAAACGCGCCGGGGGCAATAAACAGGCCGCTGCCCGGCTGCTAGGGCTCAAGCGCACGACCTTTTCGGCCAAACTCAGGCGCTGCGGCGTGATCGCTCCATCGCCGTCCGACGACGGGGAGGAAGCCTAATGGAGCCTGTGACTGAAATGGACGAAGGCAGCCGATCAGCTCAGATAATGATCGTCGATGATGATCCCGACACCGTGTCGATTCTTGCTCACCATCTTGAGCGTGAAGGGTTTGTCCCAATTGGGGCCAACTCAGGGGCCGAATGCCTCAAACTGGTGCAGGACAACGAAGTCGACGTCATCCTGCTCGACTTGATGATGCCGGAGATGGACGGATTCCAGGTCTGCAAAGCGCTCAAGAATAATCCTGACACCGCGGAGATCCCGATCATCATGATCACCGCGCGCGATGATCTCGATGCGCGCGCCGAAGGCATGCGACTCGGAGTAAGCGACTTCCTCGCCAAGCCGGTGTTCCGCCGGCAGCTCGCAAATCGGATTCGCGCACAGCTCGAGGCGGTGGCGGCGGGGCGCAACGCGATGGCCACTATGAACCGCATCGAGAGCGCCAAGAAGTAGCTCATCGAATAGAACAATTCCGGAGTCCGAGCTGTCCGCAGCAGAAAAGATCGCCGACTCGTCGTAGATCCAACAGTTCCGCCCGCTGGTGATGCGCACGGTCTCGGAAGATCGACTTTCGCACAACTCGACTGGTTAGCCGGGAACCGCCGCGCGCCGGCGGAGGAACCGCGTGCAATGCGCGCGCTGCATTGTGCGCGATTGCGATCCGCTTATACCTTTGATTACAGATATGGTCCCGCCTGTCGCACGCGAGTTGCGATCGCGGCGGGTCAGGAGGTTCCCGCGATGAACGGCGACGCAGCAACAGCGCAGACCAAACCGATCGCTGCGCTCACGTACCTGGGATTTTTCGTGACCGGAGTGATCTTCCTGTATCTGGAGCCCTACAATCAGGACGATTTCGTGCGCTTCCACGCGCGCCAATCCATCGGCTTCACCGCCGCGTGGTTCGCGGTCTATATCGTGCTATCGGTGTTCATCGCGGTGCTGCCGCATCCGCTCTCGGGCCTGCTGATCGTCATCGAGACTTTCGTCGACATTGCGTTCGCGATCTTCTGGGTGTTCCTGATGTACAAGGCGTATAACGGCGAGCGCTACCGGATTCCGCAGCTCGCCGACATAGTTGACCAGGTTGCCGGACCGATGGCTTAGGCCGGTCTTGCGGCATTTCTGGACGAAAGAAAGGCGTAGCGGCTATCGTTTTGACCTTCGAAGAAGAGCCATAGCGCTATTTTTCATCCTCTTCGATAAATCCGCGATAGACCGCGATCAGCGCTTCCTTCTGGTTCGCTGTCAACCTCGAGTCGGTACGGATCGCGGCTTCGACGTCCTGCTTGTCGCCCTCTTTTTCCGGCTCGAACCAGCCTGCGGCCGCATAGAGCTTTTCGGGTGGGATACCAAGCGCCTGCGCGATTCCCTTAAGCACGTTTGCCGACGGCTGATAGAGGCCGCGCTCGATCTGGCTGAGATACGGATTGGATATGCGCGCGAGATTGGCGAGCTGCCGGAGCGACAAGCGAGTGATCTCGCGCTGGTTGCGAATGAAATCTCCGAGATAATTTCGCGGCTGCGTAGGCGCCATATGGCGACCTATAGCACGCGCTAGATATGCCAAGCGAGCGGTTTGCCTGACGAGCCGGTGGCCCGTCGCGAGATTTATTGTGGTGACCGCTTGATTTACCAAGCATCATTGCTATATTGCTGACAGGACGAAACACCAAGGAGGTCCACAATGGACTACATCGAGACTCTTGATAATGCGGGCGACACTCTGATCGAAGGCATCAAAACCGTCCAGAACTTTACCGTCGCAGCGGCCGAGCGCGTGGGCTCGATGGTGAGCGGGCTCATCCCGAACACCACGATGCCGCTCCCGGTCAATCTGCCGGAGCCGCGCGAGTTTGCGGAAATGAGCTTCCGCTTCTGGCAGCGCCTGGCGGAAAATCAGAAGGAGTTCACGCTGAAGCTCATCGACGCGTTTCAGCCCACCACCAAAAGCGCAAAGAGCGCCCACAAGGCGGCGGCCTAACGGCGGCGCTCAGAAATCCTGCGCGCAACATTTCGATGCGGAGCCGGGGAGCGGCGACTCCCCGGCTTTGCTTTCCATCCTGTCAATTCATTTGATTTGCTCGCCGCGCGATAGTCACTCGCGAGTGCGGGCCAGCGGAGCGCTTGAGTGGTTATTGACGCGCGCTAGTCAGTCGCGAGGACGATCGGCGACCGAGCAGATGTGGCTATTCAGTATTAGCGCGCGACCCATCCGCCATCGATCACGAATGGCGCGCCGGTAGCAAATCTACAATCGTCGGCGGCGAGAAACAGTGCCGTATGCGCGATTTCGTCGGGCTCGCCCATCCGGCCAAACACCGAGCTGCGCTTGATGAAGGCGGGCGATATTCCCTCGGGACCCGCGCCTCGATCCGCCATCTCGGTGTGGATGAAACCCGGGCAGATGCAATTGACGCGGATGTTGTAGCGGCCGTATTCCAGCGCCGCCACGCGCGTCATGCTGATTACCCCGGCCTTCGCCGCACAATACGCAGTCGCGCCGCGAATTCCCACGATTCCTGCCGCCGAGGCAGTGCTGATAATCACGCCGCCGCCGCGTTTCACCAGCTGCGGCAGCGCGTACTTCATGCCGAGCCACACGCCGCGCAGGTTGATCGCGATGACGCGATCGAACTGCTGCTCGGTGACGTCGGCCATGAAGCCGCCTTCGCCCGCGATTCCCGCGTTGTTATAGATGATGTCCAGTCCGCCGAATGCGCGGACGGTGTCGTCAACCATGCCGCGCGCGTCTTCGGAGTTCGAGACGTCCGCGCGGACCGCGAGCGCGTCGCCGCCGGCGCTCTTGATGCGCCGGACGGTGTCCTCCGCCGAATCCTGGTTGATATCGACCACCGCAACTCTGGCGCCTTCGCGAGCAAACAGAAGCGCCGTCGCTCTTCCCAAACCCGATCCGGCGCCGGTGATCAACGCAACTTTGTTCTCGAGCTTCATTAGTCAGTCATCATCCTTCGGTTTACTCACAGACTATTTATACGAGGCCCAGCTCTTTGAGAGGTCCTCGATCGGACGCCGGTATCCTGCTGACGCCCGGTGTCAACTTCCGCGAGCCCGGCGGCATCTCGAGAGCGTCGACCAGCTCGATCGATTTCGCATGCTCCTTCAGCGCCGGCATGACCTCCTGCGCCATCAGCCGCATGCTGGTCTGGCGATCCTTGTTCGCCACTTGTCCTTGCACGCTGAAAATTACCAGCGTCCCGGGACGCAGCACGGTCAGGATGCTCTTGAGCTTCTCGGTCACCGACTTGGGGGTTCCGATTATGAGCTGCAACTGTTTCTGTGCTTTCTGATAGCCGGGGATGAGCTTGGCCCTGATCGCTTCGGGATCGATCTCCACGTCTTCGCTATGGCCGCGCAGCTTGTCTCCGCTGACACCGAGCCAGCTTCCCTGCGGCTGCTTGGCCATCCGCCGGATAGCATCTCTGGAGTTGTAGCCGGGCGGCAGAGTGTGCTCGACGCGCGCGAACGAGTTCTGGCCGCCGCCGAACAGAAAGTTCTTGCCCAGTTCCTGTGCGCGCTCCTCGGTCTCGGCGACAAAGGTCGGCATCACGTAACCGAAGTTTTCCGGACCCGCCTGAAAGCCAAGCTTGGCGGCTTCGTCCGCATAGTATTCCCACAGGTCACAGGTCGGGCCGAGTGAGGTGCCAAGTCCGAAATACGGATAGTTATGTTCCGCGCACCACTTTACCGTTTCGGGACTAATCACTCCGGGTATCCACATGGGAGGATGCGGTTTCTGGTAAGGGAGCGCCCACGGATTGACGTGCCGATAGTGAAAATGCTTGCCCTCGTAGCGCCACGGACCGGGCCGCGTCCATGCCTGCACGATAAAATCGTGAGCCTCGTTGAACAGCTCGCGGTTGTAGGCGGGGTTGGCGTTGTTGAAGAACTGCTCGCTGCCCGCGCCGCGCACCCATCCGGTGATCAGGCGCCCGCGCGAGATCAAATCGATCTCGGCCAGCTCTTCAGCCATGCGCAGCGGATGCTTGATGACCGGCAGCGGGTTGCCGATGAGCAGTATGCGCACGCGCTTGGTGAGCCGGGCCAGGATTCCAGCCTCTACGTTCATTACGCTGCCCATGCAGAAGGGATTCCCGTGATGCTCGTTGAGGGCGACGATGTCGAATCCGATTTCCTCGGCGTAGAGGTTCTCGTCGATGTAATAGTTATAGTCATCGGCGGCTCGCTCGCGATCGAAGTAGCTATTGGAAACCGCGAAGTGTCCGCCGTTGCGCAGAATTACTTCTTCGGGGACCCAGCGCACCGGACGTTCAGTGAAATACCCTACTTTCATGATAACCGCTCCTGTGTCGCGCTATGCAGTCAGGAAACGCCTGACTACGCGTTCGAATTCCGCTGAGTTTTCGATCTCGGGACGATGTCCCACGTTTTCGATGAATGCGGTCTGCGCTCCCGCGATCGCCTGCTGATACGCGTCGATGCATCCGCGCGGCACCACCTTGTCGCGCGTGCCCCAGACCAGCAAGGTGGGAGTCCTGGTGCTGCGCAGCAGATGCGGCAGGCTGGGGTTGTGCATGTACGGCTCCCATCCGAGCCGCGCAGTCTCGGAGCGGGCCTCCTCGAACAACTCGAACTGCTCCGGAGTCATCTCGCCGCCGTAGAGCCGGGTGAACTCAGGAGTGCCGGGCGGATCCGCGACGGTGGCGCGCAGGTGGGTGCGCATCGTGATCGGAAAGATGTCCATGATCTCGCCCGTGGCGGGCTTGAGGCCCATCGGCGCGACCAGCACCATCTTCGAAAAGATTCCCGGATCGGCCGCCGCCATTTCGGCCGCGACAAATCCGCCCGCCGAGAATCCGATCACATCAACCGGATTCAGCTTCATCTCGCGCACCACGTGCGAATAGAAGCCGCCGAGATCGTGATAGTTCATGATCCAGTCGAGCTTGGGCGTCTTGCCGAACCCCGGCTGCAGAGGGATGAGGAGCGTGCGCTCGTGCGCGAGGCTCTCGTTCCAGGTCATCCAGCCCGGGTAGCCAAGCTCGTCGTGGAAAATCAGCAGCGGCTTGCCGGAGCCACCTTTAATCATGGCGAGCTGAGTGCCGCCGACATCCAGGGTTTCCGCGGTCCATTTAATCACGGCATTCTCCTCGAGCGCCGGCGGCTCACCCGCGTGGTTTTGAGCATCGATCAAATTCAAGGCGAACGGTTTTACCACCGTCCGCTTGCCGCCGGTGGCTATTATTGCGATCTTCGTGCGCCGCTCGGCAACCCCCGCGCGAGTCTAATCGCGAGACAAATCGCGGAACGACCAGGGCATCGCGTCAGAGACGCGATTAAATTGAACTGAATCTAGATCTCTGGAAGCATGCCTTAACGACAGGGCAGTCGTCGGTTCGCCGGTTGAAACCTCATGGAGGTTCCGCTCTAGATGTCCTCAGGATCGCCGCCCTTGTTCCGCTCGAGTTCAGCAAGGGAAACATCTGAAGGCTAGAGAACTGGATTGGATCGCATCGCCGGCCCGCACGAGGTGATTTGTGGCCTTACTAAGCCTGAAGATCCTGCTCAGTTTGTATATTCTGTATGCGTTGCTGAAGTTCTTCGATTTCTTTTTTCAGAACTACGACACCAGGATAGACAAGATACGTGCTGCCTACCGGGATGGAGGCCGCATGATCGCAATATTCGATAACGTTGTCCTGGTCCTCATGGCGGTTTTTGTTGGTCTCTTGTTCGCGTCGGGAATCGAATACCTCAGCTTCGCCACCGGCCTCCTGGTGGGCATGACGTTAATCCAGGTTTATTTTCATCGCTTCTCCGACCCCTTGCCGCCGGACAAATCGCCGGAACCTCCAGTCTCAGCAATAAAATTGATGTCTTATGCGATACAGGCAAACCCCGGAAAGGCGTGGAGGGAGCTCGTGTTTATGACACTACTTTTCGTATGGTCCCTTTACGCGCTTTGGGCAGAAGGTTTTCGTGTGCTTCATAACGGCTAGCGCGCCAGCGCCGGTTTCCATTGCGCACGAAGCGCGCTACAAACGATTCACTTTCGAAGAAACGATCGAGCCTGGATCAGTTCAATTAAGATGCGCACCATCATCGCCCTCGCTGTCGCAGGCCTTCTGTGCATCAGCGTCGCCTTCGCAGCGCAATCGCCGGCGCCGTCCGAGGAGCCCACGCTGGAACATATGTTCGACGCGCTCATTCACCCGAGCGAGCTGCGCGACTGGATGAAGCAGCTCGCCGCGGAGCCGAACCACGTCGGCTCGCCTCATGACAAGGCCAACGCGGACCAAATCCTCGCGTGGTTCAAGGACTGGGGCTGGGACGCGCACATCGAAACTTTCTGGGTGCTCTATCCCACGCCGATCAGCGAGACCCTGGAGCTGACCGGGCGCAAACCGTTCAAGGCCACGCTGCAGGAGCCGCCGATCCCCGGCGATTCCAGCGCGACCGCGACCGATTACGCGCTCCCCGCCTACGTTGATTACCAGGGCGACGGCGACGTTACTGCCGGCCTCGTCTACGTCAATTACGGCATGCAGGACGACTACAAAACGCTCGAACGGTTTGGCGTTAGCGTCAAGGGCAAGATCGTGATCGCGCGCTACGGCTCCGGCTGGCGCGGGTTGAAGCCGAAGCTCGCGCAGGATCACGGCGCGATCGGATGCATCATCTACTCCGACCCGGCACAAGATGGTTATTCCGTCGACCAGACTTATCCCGCCGGTCCGATGCGCCCGCCCCGCGGTGTGCAGCGCGGCTCGGTGCTCGACATGGCGCTCTATCCCGGCGATCCGCTAACGCCCGGCATCGGCGCGACCAAGGACGCCAAGCGCCTCAAGATCTCCGAGGCGCCGACGATCATTAAAATTCCCGTGCTGCCGATCTCGTATGCCGACGCGCAAGTCTTTCTCGCGGCGCTGACAGGCCCGGTGGCTCCGCCATCCTGGCGTGGCGCGTTGCCGATCACTTATCGCGTAGGGCCGGGGCCGGCAGTCATCCATCTCGCGGTCAAGTCCGATTGGAGTCTCAAGCCCATCTATGACGTCATCGCGATGATGAAGGGCTCCACCTGGCCGGACCAGTGGGTGGTCCGCGGCAATCATCACGACGGTTGGGTGTTCGGCGCCAGCGACCCGCTGTCGGGTCAGGTCGCGCTGTTGGCGGAGGCGAAGGCTTTCGGCGGACTCGTGAAGCAGGGCTGGCGGCCCAAGCGCACGATTGTCTATTCGAGCTGGGACGCCGAGGAGCCGATGCTCGTGGGCTCGACGGAATGGGGGGAGGAGCACGCGGGCGAATTGAAGAAGAAGGTGGTCCTCTACATAAACTCCGACACCAACGAACGGGGTTTTTTGTTCGTGGGAGGCAGTCACGACTTCCAACATCTGGTGAACCAGGTCGCCGCCGATGTGATCGATCCGGAGACCGGTGTTTCCGTCGGCCGGCGGCGGCGCGCGAAATTGCGCGTCGCGGCGCTCGCGCCTGACGCCAGCGAGCACGCCAAGGCCGACGCCAAAGTGGCGGCGGATACCGACAAGGACATCCCCATCGAGGCGCTGGGATCGGGCTCTGACTTTTCTGTTTTTCTCGGGCACCTTGGTATCGCCACGCTGGACTTTGGTTTTGGCGGAGAAGGGGAAAGCAGCGGCGTGTACCACTCCCGCTACGATACTTTCGAGCATCACAGCCGCTTCGTCGATCCGGGCTTCGTCTATGACGCCTTGCTGGCCAAGACGGTCGGACGGGTGGTGCTGCGCGTGGCCGACGCCGACGTTCCGGTGCAAAACGCGGGCGACTTCGCGGCCGCGGTCTCGGGATATCTCGACCAGGTGAAAAAGCTCGCGGGCGGGGCGCGCGAGGAATCCGAGGTGCAAGCAATGCTGCTGCGCGATCGAGCGTTCCAGCTTGCCGCCGATCCCACCCAATCGAGCGGCGTGCCCGCGGCGCTCGACAGCGTCCCGCAGGTCGAGCTCGCGCCGCTCGAAGCCGCCGTCGCAAGGCTCAAGCGCAGCGCCAAGGCCTACGACGATGCGCTGGCGAAGAACGCACCGGGCCTGTCCGCCGCGCAGCTCGCAAGTTTGCAGGCGCTGATGTTCGACATCGATCAGACGCTCGCGCCCGACGTGGGCCTGCCGGGACGGAGCTGGTACAAGAATCTCGTCTACGCGCCCGGCCGCTTCACCGGCTATGGCGCCAAGACGCTGCCGGGAGTGCGCGAGGCGATCGAAGACCGGCGCTGGGCCGACGCGAACCGCTACGCGAAATTGACGGCGGACGCGCTCAACGCCTACAGCGACCGCCTCGACAAGGCGACGGCGGTGCTCGATGGCAAGGGTGCGTGATCAGTCGTCAGCGCGTTCAATCTGCGTAAAAGGCCTTGGACGATTTCAGCGGCTCGTCGCGCAAAACTGAATGCTGGAGTCCTGAACATGATGGTCAGCCAATAGCCTCGTGATTCGATCGACACCCTGCTTACGAAGAGTATCGTCTTCAGGCAGGCCGCAGAAATATTTGATTGCGATCTTTATCTTATCGATCCCCTTGTCGCGTTCGCCAAAATCAAGCTCATCAGCCCCCCACGTTTCGTAGAGGAGTCCCGAATCGGCCAGGTTCGTCCACGGAAGAGGGACCTTGGCGGCCTCATCAAAGACCTGGCGACCCCCAGCTGCATCGTGGAATCGGCGGAAGAGTAGATCGCCCAGAAGCTGTAACGCCGTGGATTTGTCGCTCAGGTTAGCGTTCACTTCCAGAGCGTCTGAAAGGTAACGCTTGGCCAGATCATAGTTGCCCGCGTTAGTTTCGTCATATGCTAAAGCGTCGAATTCGGCCGAAGATACTTCTCGCAGCCACAAGCCCGCTATCAACTGCTGGGCGGATTCGAGATAGATGAACCGGGAATCTGCGATTCTGTCAAGTTCATCTTGTGCATGCGGATAGTTCGGATTCTCGTCGACCATTCGGCTCTCTTTTCGCAGTTCGATCAGTTCGGAGAGAACCTGGCGTAGCTGCTGCTGCTTGCTTCGGTGAGTCTCTATGTATTGGCTATTGACGAAAGTAAGAACCGAAATTACGAATGCTGCTAGAGCCAGAAGCCGGTTGGTCTTTCTGTACCACGGTTTCTTCTGTTCGGCCGGCAACTTCGAGGCGCCGGGCCGATCGGGCGGTGCTTCCATTGTCCCCCCTCCGAAACACGCGATCTATTAGCCCGGTAGCGGCTTTCGGCTCAAGTGCCAGCAACGAACATCTTGCCTCTGACCGCGGAGCGTAACGACGCGGGAACTTGATTCAGATAGTGCCTCCGCGAAATCAGCCGCGCAGGCCCGCGAGACATCCCGCGCGCTCGAGCACCCGGTCGAGCGCACCCTTGTCGCTCAGGGCGGCGTATTTCTGGCGCAGCACGCCCAGCGATCTCGCGTGATACTTCTGCGGCTTCTGCGTCCAGGTCCGGCCCGCAAGCTCGACGCTGAACTCCTCGCGCCCGCCGGCGATCGCCGCGGCGTTGGCCACCGTCCAGGGCATGAACAACGCGCCGACCTGAGTACTTAGCAACGGCATCAGCGTCGATTCCAGACGGGACCATGGCTCGAAGTCGCCCTCCGCGCGCGGCCACAGCATCCGCTGCACCCATGCCAGCACGGTCGGCGCACGCGCCTCGATAATCGCGCCGGGCGTGGGATCGGTCCACAAGTTGTAGATCTGGCCCCACATCGCGAAGTCGGCAAATGCCGGGCGGGCGCCAAATAAATATGGCCGCGTGGCAAGATGCGTCTCCAGCAGGCCGAGCGCCGCGCAGAATGAGCCTTCGATTTGGGGTGCGGTCTGCGCGCTCGATCCGACAAACCACACCCGGCCAACCATCCGCTCGCGCACCATCGCGGTCGAGCCCGCCACTTGTGCCTCGTCCGCCCCCGGCGGCATCATCGCGCGCGCGATTCGCCCGGCGCAGGCCAACTGATCGACGTCGCGCGCCCAGCGGTAATGGAACATCCACTTGTTGCCCCACTCATCGCCGAACTCCTCGAGCAACGCCGAGATGAATGCGGCCACCGGATCGGCGGGATGAATCGACGGCTGCGGATGCAGCGCCTCGATGCGCTCGATAATCGGCGTTGAGTCCTGGATACCCTCGTCCTGGGGCGTGACCACCAGCGGAACGAGCGGCAGCTTTGCGTATTTCTGGTACTCGCCGCGGGTGTCCTGATTGCGTGGGATCCACTGGTGCGGAATCGCCTTGTAGCGGAAGTAGGAGCGAACCTTCACTGAATATGGCGACATCTCGACGCCGAAGATGCGGTACAGTTCTGACATGGTATTGTTTCGACCTCAAAGTGATCGTGCTAAGAATTCGCGTCTGAGCTGACGTTTATACCTTGCCATCCAGAGTTAGCCTGAATTAAGGAGACCTGCAAATGATGCGGCTGATCCCGAACATCGAGACGGACGCGATCGATGAGACTCTAGCGCGAGGTTCAGTCAAGAACTCCCCAGATACTTCATCCCAACGCGCAGCGCGTCGAGCAGAAGCCCTGGGGCGCGCGGGAGTTCGCGGTTCGCGACAAGACGGACGTCTGCGCGACTTTTCGCCAGTGGTGAAGTGAGCGATGCACCGCCTACAGCCTCGACTCCTCGCGCTAGCGGTTCTTGTCGGAACGAGCCTTCTACTTCTGGAACACACCGAGAGGATGAAGGCGCCTTTTGTCGCCTACTTTCTAGTAGCGAGTGCGTGTGCGATTGCAATCGCGCTGCTACCTCGTCCTGAGTCTTTGCGCAAAGGCGCACTCTTCTGTAGTTCAGTATTTGTCTGTCTGGCTGTGGTTGAGACGGGCCTCTACTATGTCAGCAAGTCGCAAATCATTGTTGTAAGGACTACCCCTCAACCTTGGCTCCGAGATCGGATGGACTTAGGTTCTTCACCAGTGCCTAACACGGCGACTGAGTTCAGGGAGTTCCTCGATGGCCGGCTGATCGGCGACGTGACGTACAGAATCGATGCGAGTGGCCTTAGAGAAATCCCTTTCGCGGTGCAGGGGCGGCCTCATAAGGTAGCTTTCTTCGGTTGCTCGTTTATGTTCGGGCATGGGGTCGAGGAGGACCAGACGCTACCCTATTACTTCGTCCAGGAAGCAAAAGGAACCTTCGAGGGGTTTAATTTCGCCGCCGAAGGCTGGGGTCCACATCAGATGCTTAGAGAGATTGAGACTGGCTTCGTTCGCCAGGTGGCAGGTGTACCCGATCTGGCGATCTATGAGGCCATCCCGGATCATCTACGCCGTGTCGCTGGGAGGGCGCCATGGGAAAGTGGGCCACAGTACAGGTTGTTCCGAGTCGATGAAGCATGTTACTCGGGGCCTTTTCATAG